>JAQUDY010000100.1 GCA_028685445.1 Bacilli bacterium | reverse complement strand
GTTCACCAAAGATAATGGTCGGATCTTGTAATTCTTCAAGAGATTTACTACTATAATAAGTTATAAAATTTTCAATAATATTAGTTAAAGTATTTTCATCAGTAATCATTTCTATTTCAGGTACTACTTTTTTTAATTTTTTGGATATTATATTATTTAAAGAAATATATTTAATTGGTTTTCCTGATTTTAGTGCCCATTTAAGCTCTAATTTTAATAAAAATGAAGGAAAGCTTACTTCAGCTATGACTATATCAGCGCTATTTAATAAATCCTTTACATATTTATCTTGATATTTTTTGGTTTGAGGTAGCATAAGTTCATGAACTATAGCTACTGGGCTACTTAAAATATATCGATATAATAAATTTTTATAATCCATTTTATTTGAATGAATAAAATACACTTTTAATCTTCTTTTCATTAGTATCACCTTATAATTTATTATAACACTAGATAATAAATTTATCTATCTTGATATTTTTGTTATAATAAAAAAGAGGCGATAAATATGGAAGTTATAGGAATCATTTGTGAATACAATCCTTTTCATTATGGACATAAATATCATATTAATAAAATTAAAGAATTATATAAAGATTCATTAATTATACTAGTATTAAACGGTTATTTTTTACAAAGAGGAGATGCTAGTATATTAACAAAAGAAGATAAAGTAAAGATAGCTCTAGAAAATAATATAGATTTAGTTGTAGAACACCCTTTTATTTTTGCATCTAATTCAGCTGATGATTTTGCTGAATCTGCTATTACTATTTTAAATCACTTAAAAGTAAATAAAATCATCTTTGGAAGTGAATCTAATAATATTGATCTTCTAGTAAAAATAGCTAAAGAACAATTAAGCGATACATTTAATCAAAAATTAAAAGAAAATTTAAAAAAAGGGATTAGTTATCCTACTGCGGTTAATAATTCCCTTAGCACTAGTATAAATTTACCAAACGATTTATTGGGGATTTCTTATGTAAAATCAATAATTAAAAATAACTTTAATATAAAACCCATCACTATTAAAAGGACTAATGATTACCATGATTTAAATAGCAACGAGAAAATAGTAAGCGCTTCTAATATTAGAGAAAAATATAAGAATAATGTAAATGTTGATAAATACACTAATTATAAACATTTGTTTCAAAAAATAAATGAAGCTTTATTATTTAATTTGCTAAAATATAAAATATCAACTGACCATGATCTTAGTTTGTTTTTAACCGTAGATGAAGGTATTGAATATAAATTAATAAAAGAAATTAAAAAATCTGATAATCTTAAAGACTTTATTAATAATGTTAAAAGTAAAAGATATACTCATAATAGAATAAAAAGAATGCTTGTTCATATTTTAACAGGTTTAACAAAACAAGATAAGTATAATACTAATATTGAATATATAAAAGTTTTAGGATTTAATCAAAATGGAAGTGATCACTTAAATCATTTAAGAAAAATAAGTACTATCCCAATAAAAAGAAAAATAGAAGAAACATATTTAGCTCAAAAATATGAGCTAAAAGCTGCTTTGATTTATGATTTGTTAACAGGAAGTAATGCTTATTATTATGAATCTCAAAATAAACCAACAAAAAAACAAACTTAAGTTTGTTTTAAAATGAATCAATATTAATTCTTACTCTATTTAATTTATGAATATAAGCGTATGCTTGAACCATTGTTCTAATTGCGCCGGCAATTTTACCACCACGTCCAATTACACTTCCCATGTCTGATTCGTGAACAATAATTTCTAATAGAATAATATCATCATCACCTTTGAATTCTTGCACACTTACCATGTCAGGTTCTTTTACTAAATGTCTAACGATATTTTCAGTAAAAGTGATTAATTCTTTATGCATAATTATTTCTCACTTTTCTTAGTTTCTTTTTTTATCGTTTTAAACTTTGACCAAATTCCAGAATCTGATAAGATATTTCTTACAGTATCAGTAGCTTGAGCGCCGTTGTTTAACCATTTTAGAGCTTTTTCTTCATCAATATTAATCTTATTTTCTGTTAATAATGGATCATAAGTTCCAATTATTTCAATAAATCTTCCATCTCTAGGACTTCTAGAATCAGCAGCAACAATTCTATAGAAAGGTTTTTGTTTTGCTCCCATTCTTTTTAATCTTAATTTTACAGCCATAATAATGCCTCCTTTTTCTTACTAATATATTAACAAAAAAAAATTACAGTGTCAACTATTTTTGGTTGACACTGTTTAGATAATTTTCATCTATTTCAATTTCTGTTTCTGTTATTACATTTTCTTCTGGGTCTGTTTCTACTTCATAGTCATCAAAATCATCTTCTACGGCTATTCTAACTTTTGTATCTCCTATTACTTCAACACCTAATTCTTTTTCTACATTGAGTTTAATCAAAGATCCATCTACTTCAACATTTGTAACAGATGGTGCGGTTAAACTTCTAACTATAATTTCATTCGTATTAGTTAAATTAGCGTCATTTTTTAATCTGACATTTACTACATCTTGATAATTAAAATTACGGACTAAAACATTTGTCTTAGTATTATCATCAAATGAATACCATATATTTACATCGTAATTACCATCTATATTTACTTTTCCACGATTATTATGCCCGCTAAATGTATTGTTAATCACCCAGCAACCTAGAACAGTATCTACCTTTTGGTCAGTTTCAATTGTGAGTTCATCTTTAGTACTTTTTTTTGTTTTTCCAATCACTGCTTTAGTTACTATTTCTTTATAATTCATCAATATATCACTCCTCACTTTACTTTATGCAAAGATAGGCAATATGTACACAAAAAAAGAAAAGTATGTCATATTTAAAATGGTGATAAAATGGATTGTATTTTTTGTGAAATAATAAATGAGAATAGTCCATCTAAATTATTATATGAAAATGAAAAAATAAAAGTAATAATGGATATTAACCCAAATAGTAATGGACATCTTTTAATAATTCCGATTAAACACTATACTACTTTTGAAGATTTAGATGATCAAATATTAATTGAGATTCATAATACGGCCAAATTAATGAATAAGCTTTTAACAAAAGCTTTAAATCCAGATGGAATAACTTTAGTAAATAATTACGGTATTAATCAGATGGTTAAACATTACCATTTACATATTATTCCTGTTTATAAAGATGATAGTGGTCTTGAAAATATTGATAATATTTTTCAAAAAATAAAAGATGTCATGTGACATCTTATTTTAATGCTGATACTAATTCAGCTTTTTTCATTGTTGAATAACCTGTTATTTTTTTTGTTTTAGCTAGTTCTTTTAATTCTACAACGGTTAATTTGCTTAAGTCTTCTTTTGATTCTTCTTGTTTTTTAACTTTTGGCTCTGATTTTTTTATTTCTTCTATTTCTTTCTTTTCTTGTTTAACTTCAGAAATTTTAATTTCTTTACCTTCTAAAGCAGATTTTGAAAGTTTAACTAACTCAGAGAAATATTTAGGGTTATCTATAGCAATTTCTGAAAGCATTTTACGATTGATTTCTATATTTGCTTTTGATAATCCATTTATAAATCTAGAATAACTAATATCATTTTCACGGCATGCTGCGTTAATACGAGTTATCCATAATTTACGAAAATTTCTTTTATTTTGTTTACGATCACGGTAAGCATATGCGCCACTGTGAAATACTTGTTCTTGTGCTGTTTTAAACAAACGATGTTTACTTCCAAAGTATCCTTT
>JAQUDY010000007.1 GCA_028685445.1 Bacilli bacterium | reverse complement strand
ATTGTCTTAAGTGAACACTATGCATGCCCTGAATGTGATTTCTCACTACCAGAGCTAGAACCTAGATTATTTTCATTTAATGCCCCATACGGTGCATGTCCTGATTGTAAAGGTATTGGTATTAAACAAAATATATCACTTGATATATTAATTCCTGATAAATCTAAAAGTATTTTAGGTGGTGCTATTAAAGGATTTAGCCTTGATGGTAATATTTACATGACGAATGTCCTAACAGTCTCTAAACACTTTAAGATTGACTTAAACAAGCCAGTTAAAGATCTTAAAAAAGAGCATCTAGATATTATTCTTTTCGGAACAGATGAAGAACTTGAATATGAATATACTAGTAAAAATGGTAATAAAAGATTTACTAAAGATACATATGAAGGAATTGTTAATAACTTAGAAAGAAGATACTTAGAAACAAACAGTGGCTGGATTAGAGAATGGATAAACTCATTTATGGTTGATCAAACATGTCCAACATGTAAAGGATCAAGACTAGCAGATGAGGTACTAAGTGTTAAAGTAGGTAAGAAAAACATCTATGAAGTAACAAGTTTATCAATTAAAGATGCATTAATATTCTTTAAGAATTTAAAACTAAATAAATCAGAACAAAGCATAAGTGAACTTATACTACAAGAAATAAACAGTCGTTTAACCTTCTTAGATAATGTTGGTCTTAACTATTTAACCTTAGCAAGAACAGCTACTACTTTATCTGGTGGAGAAAGTCAAAGAATTAGACTTGCTACTCAAATAGGAAGTAGATTAAGTGGAGTGTTATACGTTCTTGATGAACCGAGTATAGGCCTTCATAAAAAAGATAATGATCGTTTAATTAAATCTCTTAAAGAAATGAAAGACTTAGGTAATACTTTAATCGTTGTAGAACATGATGAGGAAACTATGCTTGAGGCAGACTATTTAATTGATATCGGACCTGGACCTGGTGATACTGGTGGGGAAATAGTCGCACAAGGAACACCTCTAGAAGTTATGAAAAATAAAAAAAGTATAACAGGATTATATTTAAGTGGTAAAAAATCAATTGAAATTCCTAAAACCAGAAGAAAAGGAAATGGAAAGTTTATTGATATCAAAGGAGCTAAAGAAAATAATTTAAAAAACATAAATGTAAAAATACCATTAGGAGTTTTAACTGTAGTAACAGGCGTATCTGGTTCAGGTAAAAGTTCTTTAATAAACGAAGTTTTATATAAAGCATTGGGTAATGTAGTTTATGGAAGAACAAATTTACCAGGTAAACATAAATCTATAAAAGGTTTAGAAAATATAGATAAAGCAATTGAAATAAGTCAAGATCCAATCGGAAGAACTCCTAGAAGTAATCCAGCAACTTATGTTGGAGTATTTGATGAAATAAGAGATGTCTTTACCAAAACAAAAGAAGCAAAAATGCGTGGTTATAAAAAAGGAAGATTCTCATTTAACGTTAAAGGTGGAAGATGCGAAGCTTGCTGGGGTGATGGAGTTAAAAAAATTGAAATGCATTTTTTACCAGATGTTTATGTATCATGTGATATATGCCATGGAAAAAGATATAATAGTGAAACTTTAGAAGTTAAATTTAAAGGAAAAAATGTAGCAGATATTTTAGATATGAGAGTTAGCGAAGCAATGGTATTTTTTGAAAATGTACCAAAAGTAAAAAACAAACTTCAAATGCTTTTTGATGTTGGACTTTCATATATAAAACTTGGCCAATCAGCTCCTACTTTATCAGGTGGAGAGGCAGGACGTATAAAACTTGCAAAAGAACTACAAAAAAGACCTACTGGTAAAAGTGTTTTTATATTAGATGAACCAACTACAGGACTTCATGCAGATGATATTAAAAAATTATTAATTATCTTAAATAGGATTGTAGATAATGGTGATACTGTTATTGTAATAGAACACAATCTTGATGTAATAAAAACTGCAGATTATATTATCGACTTAGGACCAGAAGGTGGAGATAACGGAGGAGAAATTGTCGGAATTGGAACACCTGAGGAAATCGCAAAAATAAAAGAATCTTACACAGGTCAATATTTAATAAAGAAACTAAAAGATTAATATATTTAATAATAATTGCTAAAAGTCATAAAAAATTATATAATTAAAATAGGTGAAAACAATGGTAATATATAACAATAAAAAAAGTCCTAATTGGACAATAGTTGAATTAATTTCTACTTTAGTTATTAATGCAATAGTGTTATTAATGGCAACAAGTATATTTAAAGGATTTTATATAAGTGGATTTTGGACAGGTATTTTAGCTGCTTTAATTATAATGGTATTAAATAAAACTGTAAAACCTTTTATTAAAGTTTTAGCACTGCCGCTTACAATTTATACTTTAGGTTTATTTTATCCGTTTATTAATGTTATTATCTTAAAATTAGCCTCAATAATAATTGGATCTAATTTTATTATCGATGGTTGGTTAGTACCCTTTTTTGTATCAATTTTCATTTCTTTTATGAATATAACGTTAGATGCACTTATAACAAGACAAATTGTAGGAGGTAAAAAGTGAATCCTATAATTTTTTCATATGCAGGTTTTGATTTTAAGTGGTACACACTTATTATTTTAACTGCAGTTGTAACAGGAATAATTTTAACTCAAATTGAAGCAAAACGATTTGAAGTAAAAGAGGATTTTATTTTTAATATGGCTTTTTGGGCAATCGTTTTTGGTTTAATAGGTGCCAGATTATACTATGTTCTATTTAACTGGGAATACTTTTCTTTAAATTTATCTGAAATATATAAAGTTTGGGAAGGTGGACTTGCAATTCATGGAGGAATTATAGCAGGATTATTAACTATATATATTTATTGTAAGCGATATAAAGTAAGAACTTTAAGATATTTAGATTTTATAGTGATTCCTCTTTTATTATCACAAGCTATAGGTAGGTGGGGCAACTTTTTTAATAGCGAAGCACACGGTGTTGCAACAACGGCTGCTAAGTTAAAATCATTATTTATTCCGAATTTTATTATAGAAGGAATGAAAATTGATGGTGTATATTATACCCCGACTTTTCTTTTTGAATCTTTATCGTGTTTTTTATTATTTATATTATTTCTTTTTATTAGAAGAAGCAAATATAATAAAGTAGGAACACTAACTGGTTTATATTTAATTGGCTATGGAATAATACGCTTCTTTATAGAAATGAGCAGAACAGATGCTTTACTTTTAGGTGGTTTTAAAATAGCTCAAATTGTCTCAATAATAATGATAACTTGTGGCTTAGTGCTAATCGCTATTAATACTAGAAAAAGTAAATTTGAAGATTTATACAATGATAAGAATAACATAAACTCGGTGATGTTTTAATGTATGATTTAATAATTATAGGCTCTGGCCCTGCTGGAATAAATGCTGCTATTTATGCTAAAAGAAGTAAGTTGAATGTACTAGTCTTAGAAAAAGAAACTCCTGGAGGAAAATTAAATAGCATTTCTCATGTTGATAATTATTTAGGTTTTGAAAAAAAATCTGGGGCAGAATTAGCCACTAATTTTTATCGTCAATTTAGATCTTTAGATATTCCTCTTATAAGAGAAGAAGTATTAGATATTGTTATAGAAGAAAATAATAAGACTGTTATAACAAACAAAAACGAATATCAAACTAAAGCAATTATAATAGCAACTGGTCGAGGACAAAAAAAATTAAAAAATTTTGAGAAAATTCAAGGAATTAGCTACTGTGCTTTATGTGATGCTAATCTTTATGAAAACAAAGAAGTTATGATTATAGGAAATAATTATCAAGCATTAGAAGAAGCAAAATATTTAAGTGATATCGCTAAAAAAGTATATTTAGTTTATGATAAAGAATTTAAAGAACTAAATAAAAAAAATATCTCTTATATTAGAAATGAAAGTTTAGTTAATATTATAGAAAAAGATAATGTTATAAAAGAAGTTGTTTTTAAAAATTTGAAGGTAAAAGTAGATGGTTTATTTGTTAATTTAGGTTCAGGACCTGCCACTTATTTTTGTAATAACTTAAATATAACAAATGAAGATGGTTATATTTTAACAAATGAAATAGGTGAAACGAATATCCCTGGTATATATGCTGCAGGTGATATTATAAAAAAAGATATATACCAAATCATTAACGCAGCTAGTGAAGGTGCTATAGCAGCAATAAATGCTAGTAGATATATAAGAAAATAAACAAGGTTTTCTAGAAAAAGAAAGCAAATCTTGTTTTTTTGTTATTTTACAAAAAAAAAGATTTATGCTATATTTTTAGCGGGTGTTTTTATGAATAATTTAGTCCTTGCTTATCTTGGAGATGCAGCATATGAATTATATATTAGAGAATTTTTAATAGCTTCTGGCATTGCTAAAGTTAATGACTTACAAAAAGAAAGTTTAAAATATGTCAGTGCTAAATCTCAAAGAGAAATCTTAGAACATTTAGAAAAAGAAAACTTTTTTACAAATGTAGAGATTAATATAATTAAAAAAGGCCGTAATGCAAGTGGTCATAGAAGCAAAAACACAGATATAATCACATATAAAAAAGCAACAGGTTTAGAATGTTTGATCGGACAATTATATTTAAAAGATCCAGCAAGATTCAGTGAAGTAATGGAAAGAATAGTAGGTATAAAATGAGAGTTTGTGGTAAAAATGTTTTTAAAGAATTAGATATCGAAAAAATAAAGAAAATATATTTATCTAGAAATAATAAAGATGTTGAAATTTTTAATTATCTTAAGAAAAATAATTTAAAGTATATTTTAACTGACCCTACTTTAATGAATCAAATGATGAGTAATAACCAAGGGATAATTATAGATATTCATGACTATGAATATGGTACTTTAGAAGATGTTAAAGATGATTCTATGGTTTTAATTTTAGATCACTTAGAAGATCCTCATAACTTTGGAGCTATTATTCGTACATGTGAAGCAAGGGGTGTTAAAAATATAATCATTCCAAAAGATCGAAGTGTTTCAGTTACTGAAACAGTGATGAAAGTAAGTAGTGGAGCTTTATCACATGTTAATATAATTATGGTAAATAATTTAGTAAATGCAATTAACAAATTAAAAGAAAAAGGATATTTTATCTATGCTGCTGAAGCAGGAGGATCTGATTATAAAAAAATAAAATATGCAAGTAAAATATGTTTAATAATCGGTAGTGAAGGATTTGGAGTTTCAAGTTTAGTTAAAAAAAATAGTGATCAAATTATATCAATACCAATGAAGGGCAAAGTTAATAGTTTAAATGCATCTGTTGCCGCAGGAGTTTTATTATTTGGTCTTGGTGGTACTGATGAAATATACTGATGTAGAACTTTTACAATTAGTAAATGAAAATAACGAAGAAGCTAAAGATAAATTATATGAGCAATATAATTATATAATAGATATTATCATGGCTAAATATAAAAAAGTTTTTTATGTATTAAATATGGACTTTGTAGAAGTAAGACAAGATGCAATGCTAGCTTTTTCAGATGCTTTAGTGAGCTATTCAAATGAAAAAGATACTTCTCTTGCAACTTTTATATCATTAGTAATTGAAAGAAAAATTCAAAATTGTATTAGAAGAGCTGATACGATAAAAAATAAAAATAATTTATCAAACTATAGCTTAGATTATGAATATGAAATGTTTAATAAGCCTTTACTTGAATTAATAGGAGATCCTAACGCTGATCCGCTTGTAAAAGTAGAATCAAAAGAAGCATACGATGAATTAGTAAAAAAAATCAAAGAAATGCTTTCACCTTTAGAATATGAGGTATATGAATTATTAATAAGTGGATTTAGTTATATAGATATAGCAACTATTTTAGATAAGGAACCAAAACAAATAGATAATACAATACAAAGGTTAAGAACAAAAATAAAAGATTTAATTTAAATGGGTTGTAAAAAAAAGTGCCTTATGTTATATTATACGTAAGCACGAGGAAGTGTTTTTATTTTGAAAAAAAGAGGTGTCGTAATGGCAAAGAAGAAAACAACAAAAAAAGCAGAAAAAAGATTTTTAAAGGAAGTAAAAGAAGAATTAAAAAAAGTTAAATGGCCATCAAAAGAAGATATGACTAAATATACTATTGCAACTCTAGCGTTTTTGGTGATTTTCGGTTTATATTTTTATGGGCTAGATTTAATGTTTTCTTGGATTAAAGGAATAACAGGCTAATGGAAAAATTATGGTATGTAGTAAACACATATAGTGGTCACGAAAGTAAAGTAAAAGAAAAATTAGAAATGCGTTCTGAATCTATGGGATTTCAGGATTATATTTTTAGAATAATAGTACCTGAAGAAACAGTTAAAGAAACTATGAAAGATGGAAGTATTAAAGAAAAACAAAAGAAAATGTTTCCTGGATATATATTAGTAGAAATGATAATGACAGATGATGCTTGGTATATTGTTCGTAACACTCCAGGCGTAACTGGGTTTATTGGCTCTAGTGGAAAAGGTGCTAAGCCAACTCCACTTCTTCCTCAAGAAATTGATCGTATTTTAGCTACCATGGGTATGACTAGAATGGATGTAGACGTAGAATTAGCTATTGGTTCTAAAGTAACTATTATTGATGGGCCTTTTAAAGGAATGCTTGGAACAGTAGATAACTTAGATGTTGATGCTAGCACATTAACAGTATTAATAGATTTATTTGGTCAAGAAACTCCAGTAGAAGTAGAGCTTTTTCAAGTTAGCAGAGTTTAAGGTAAGTTTAAAACTTATCTTTTTTTATTTTGGTTAGCTCTAGAAGATAATATATAGTTAAATGCTTGATATTTCAGCTTTCATGTGATAATATCTTGATTGCAGTTATATATTTATAAACTGACTCTAGTGGGAGGGAAAGCGGATTAGCCCATACCACTAAGCGAAAATTATTTGAAAGGAAGTGTTTTTCGTGGCAAAAGAGATCGTAAAGAAAATAAAATTACAAATACCTGCTGGTAAAGCTACTCCTGCTCCACCAGTTGGAACAGTTTTAGGACCTGCAGGAATTAATTTACAAGAGTTTTGTACAAAATTCAACGATGCTTCAAAAGACAAAATGGGAGATGTAGTTCCGGTAGAAATAACTTTATATGATGACCGTAGTTATGATTTTGTATTAAAAACTCCACCAGCAGCATTTTTATTAAAAAAAGCAGCAAAATTAAATAAAGCTAGTTCAAAGGGCGCAAATGAAGTTGCAGCAGTAATTTCAAAAGAAGAAGTCAAAAAAATAGCTGAAATAAAAATGGCTGACTTAAATGCTTATACTGTTGATGAAGCGATGAGTATTATCGAAGGAACAGCTCGTAATATGGGAATTGCTATTAAAGGTGTAAATGATCAAGAACTTGCAGAACAAGCAGCTGAAGCTGCAGCAGCTGAAAAAGAGATGGCTAAACGTGAGGCAGAACTTGCTGAAATGGAAGCTAAAGTTGAAGAAGCTAAAGATGCAAGCTTAGAACCTGAAGTCATCGGTGAAGATGAAGAAACAACAGAAGAAACAGAATAAAAATTCTATCCGCAAAAATCTACCACGATTGGAGGAAAACTAAATGAAAAAAGGAAAAAAATATGTGGAAGCTTCAAAATTAGTTGATAAAACAAAAAGTTATGAGCTAATTGATGCAATTAAACTAGCAAAAGAAACTAGTACAACAAAGTTTGATAGTACTATTGATGTAGCTATTAATTTAAACATTGATGCTAAAAAGTCAGATCAACAATTAAGAGGATCTGTGGTATTACCAAATGGCACAGGAAAAATATCAAAAATATTAGTCTTAGCTAAAGGTGATGCAGCAAAAGATGCAAAAGCAGCTGGCGCAGATTATGTTGGTGAAGTTGAATTAATAGAAAAAATCGAAAAAGAAAATTGGTTTGATTTTGATATTATCATAGCTACACCAGAAATGATGCCTAGTCTTGGTAAAATCGGAAAAGTTTTAGGACCAAAAGGTTTAATGCCTAACCCTAAAACAGGAACAGTTACCAGTACACCTAATAAAACAGTTGAAGATGTAAAAAAAGGAATGATTGAGTACAGAGCAGATACTTTTGGAAATGTTCATTCTATTATAGGAAAAGCTTCTTTTGAAAATAAGCTTTTAGAAGAAAACTTAACATATTTTATTAATACTATTATAAAAAGTAAACCAATTAGTGTAAAAGGTGAGTTTATTAAAAACATAACTATAAGCACTACTATGGGTCCTGGAATCAAATTAAATTTAGATTCTTTTGACAACTAATAGATAGTATAATATAATATAAAAGAAATAAAAAAACTTATTTGCCGTAGACAGCAGGGAACATTAGTTTTAATAATCCTGCCGAGGAAAGTATAATACTTTAAAAAAGTAAAACTTTCCTAATGGAAAGTTTTTTTATAAAATATAAGGAGGAAAATATGGCAAGTGAAAAAAATCTTAATTTAAAAAAAGATTTAGTTAAGAAAATCACGAATCAGGTCGAAAAATCTGAAGCAGTAATTATATTTACTTACCAAGGATTGACTGTATCTAATATGGTTAATCTAAGACGTAAATTAAGAGAAGTTAATGCTGAAGTTAAAATTTATAAAAACACTTTAGTAAAAATCGCTCTTGAAGATTTAAAACTAGATTTAAATGAATTCTTAGCTGGACCTAATGCTATTCTTTTTGGAGAAAACTTACTAGAAGCAATTAAAGTTTTAGATAGTTTTGCAAAAGAGAATAAAACAGTTGAAATCAAAGCAGGAATTATTAAAGGAGATATAGTATCTCTTGAAACAATTAAAGAATATGCAACTATTCCATCTATGGAAGGCTTATTAACAATGCTTGCGGGTGGAATGATAGAACACGTAAAAAACCTATCAATCAGCTTAAACTTATATGCTGAAGGATTAGAAGAAAATAATTAAAAAAAGAAAGAGGAAATAAAATGGCGAAATTTACAAAAGACGAATTTATCAAAGGTTTAAAAGAAATGACTATTCTTGAAGTTAAAGAATTAGTAGATGCAATGAAAGAAGAATTTGGAGTAGATCCAAGTGCTGTAGCAGTAGCAGCAGCTCCAGCAGCAGCAGCTGAAGAAGAATCAAGTACAATAACAGTTGTATTAAAAGATGCAGGTGCAGCTAAAATTGGCGTTATTAAAATAATTAGAGAAATTACAGGACTTGGCTTAGTTGAAGCCAAAGCTGTTGCTGATAATGGTGGAAATGTTAAAGAAAATATTCCAAAAGAAGAAGCGAATGAAATTAAAGCTAAATTAGAAGAAGCAGGAGCAACTGTAGAACTAGCTTAATAAACTTTTAAAACTCGGAGAACCGAGTTTTTATTCTTTTAAGGCAAATGTGATAAAATATATTTATTAAAGAAAATCATATCTTAATAGATTGCAAAAAAATAAATCTTTATATATAATATTTAAGAGGGTGTTTTTATGAAATTAAATAATAATGGTTGGGGTTATGGAATGATGATAATATTAATGTCTATATTGTTTGTTTTTTTACTAATAGCAATATATTTTATATATCGTTTTTATAGTAATTTTGAACAAAATTATTTACCAAATATTAACCAAGTATGTATAGTGAGTAATATATGAAAAAAATATTATTAATGTGGGTTTTTGTATCAATTATTTTAGTAGGTTTATTAACATTTTTTGGAATAAATCTAAAGAATAAGAATCAAGCTTATTATGAACTAGAAAACAAAATCAAAGATTCTGCTATAAATTATTACAAAGAATATCCTGATAAAATATTTGGTAAAGAACATTTAATTATAGATAAAGAGTTAATTAACCAAAACTTTTTAAATGAACTTAAGTTTAAAAATGAAGTTTGTACTGGTTATGTAATCATAAAAAAGAATTGTAATTATAAACCATATATAAAATGTGATAAGTATACAACAAAAGATTATAATAAAATAGATTTAGGTGCTGCATGAAACAATTATTCAAAATATTTTTTATATTTATGGGAATCATTTTAATCTCTGGATGTAATCAAGAAGTAAAACCAGAAAAAAACGAATTCCAGATTTTATATAATGTAGAAACAAATTTAGTAACAAGAATATCATATGAAGACTTTATTGAGTTTACCAAAAACAAAACTGGTGTTGTCTTTATAGGAGATGATTCAGAGTCAGCTAAATTACTTGCTAAATCTTTTTGTGATTCTTTATGTGAATGCGATATTAATAAAGCTTATTTTCTTAAAACTTCAGATATAGATGATAATCAATTAATAAATATGTTTAATGTAGAAGATCTTAATTACCCGATCATTGTTGCCTATAAAATGGGAAAACTGGCTGGCTTTTACGATGAAAAAACAAAAACTGAGAATATAAATGATTACATTGATGAGTTAATACACAAAGTATATCCTGCAACATGTGACGATGCTTGTTAAAAACGTTAAATACATAATTTTGTAATAAATTTGATTGACATACATATAATAAAATGCTATCATTAAAATGCTTTTATTTTTGAGTTCTATCTTAGATAGGACTTGATTTTAAACAATATACTACACACCAGGAAGTGTGCATAGGAAGGAAGAAGAAAATGCCTACAATTAATCAATTAGTAAAAACTAAAAGAAAAGCAAAACCGAAAAAGAAACATAGTCCGGTTTTAAACGTTGGGTTTAATAGTTTAAAAAGAAAAACTACTGATACTAATCATCCTCAAATGAGAGGTGTTTGTACTAGAGTTGGAACAAAAACTCCGAAAAAACCAAACTCAGCTTTAAGAAAATATGCTCGTGTTAGATTATCTAATGGTAGAGAAGTTGATGTTTATATTCCAGGAGAAGGACACAACTTACAAGAACACAGCGTAGTGTTAATTCGTGGAGGTCGTGTAAAAGATTTAATTGGTGTTCGTTACCATATTATTCGTGGTGCACTTGATACTCAAGGAGTTAATGATCGCAAACAAGGTAGAAGTAAATACGGTACAAAAATGCCTAAAGATAAAAAATAATATAAGGAGGAAAAAAAATGCGTAAAAGACGTGCAGAAAAAAGAGACGTTTTACCAGACCCGATATATGATTCAAAAGTTGTTACTAAATTAATAAATGCTATCATGAATGATGGAAAAAAAGGAACAGCCGAAAAAATCTTATATGAAGCGTTTGAAATAGTAAAAACAAAAACAAATGAAAATCCAATAGATGTATTTAATAAAGCAATGGAAAATATTAGTCCAGCTTTAGAAGTTAAATCACGTCGTGTTGGTGGATCTAACGTTCAAGTTCCCATTGAAGTTAGAGAAGTAAGAAGTCAAGCATTAGGTTTACGTTGGTTAGTAAACTACGCTAGACTTAGAAATGGAAAAGGAATGGCTGAAAATTTAGCAAACGAAATAATGGAAGCTGCTAATGGAGCTGGTGGCGCTGCTAAAAAGAGAGAAGATACTCACAAAATGGCCGAAGCAAATAAAGCATTTGCACACTTTAGATGGTAGGAGGATATTTATATGGCAAGAGATGTATCATTAGATAAATTACGTAATATTGGAATCATGGCCCATATAGATGCTGGAAAAACAACATTTACTGAAAGAGTACTGTTTCATACAGGGATAAACCATAAAATTGGAGAAACTCACGATGGAGCAGCAACGATGGACTGGATGGAACAAGAAAAAGAAAGAGGTATTACTATTACAAGTGCTGCAACAACAGCGCATTGGAATGGATATCGCTTAAATATAATAGATACTCCAGGACACGTCGACTTTACAATAGAAGTACAAAGAAGTTTAAGAGTATTAGATGGAGCTATAACCCTACTAGATGGTCAAAATGGAGTTGAACCTCAAAGTGAAACTGTTTGGCGCCAAGCAGATGAATTTAAAGTCCCTAGAATGTTCTTTGTTAACAAAATGGATAAAATGGGAGCAGACTTTGCTTATACACTTGGCACTATAAAAAGTAGATTAGATGTAAATGCAAAACCTATAGAATGGCCTATAGGTGCAGAAGATGATTTTACTGGTGTAATAGATTTACTTACAAAAACAGCATATAAATTTCAAGGAGATGAACATGAAACTTCTGAAGAAATTGCAATACCTGAAGATTTAGTAGATTTAGTAGAAGAAAAAAGAATTGAATTAATAGAAGCAGTAGCTGATTTTGACGATGAATTAATGGAAAAATATTTAGAAGGAGAAGAGATATCTTTAGAATTAATCAAAAGAGCGATTCGAAAAGGAACTCTATCAGCAAAATTTTTCCCAGTATTAGTTGGAAGTGCAAAATCAAATATTGGTATAAAATTAGCACTAGATGCGATACTTGATTATATGCCATCACCAACTGATGTTGATGCTATTGAATGTATTGACAAAAAAGGTGCTGATGTGTTAAGACATCCAAATGATAATGAACCGTTTACAGCACTTGCATTTAAAATAGCTGTTGACCCATTTGTAGGAAGTTTAACATTCTTTAGAGTTTACTCTGGTAAACTAACTGCGGGATCTTATATAGTAAATTCAACAAAAGGACAAAAAGAAAGAGTTGGAAGAATTCTGCAAATGCATGCTAACAACCGTAAAGAAATATCTGAAGTATTTACTGGGGAAATTGCAGCAGCAGTAGGACTTAAAATAACAACTACTGCAGACACTTTATCAGATGAAAAGAATCCAGTAATTATGAAAGGAATGGCTTTTCCAGATCCGGTTATTGACATGGCTGTTGAACCAAAATCAAAAAATGATCAAGATAAAATGGCTCAATCATTACAAAGATTATCAGATGAAGATCCAACCTTTAAGTTTAGAACTGAACCTGAGACTGGTCAAACAGTAATCTCAGGTATGGGAGAATTACATTTAGAAGTTCAAGTTGAAAGATTAAGAAGAGAATTCTCAGTAGATGTTAATGTTGGAAAACCACAGGTAGCTTATCGCGAAACGATAACAGTAGCAGCTGAATGTGAAGGTAAATATATAAAACAATCAGGTGGACGTGGTCAATATGGACATGTTTGGATAAAATTTGAACCTAATAAAGATAATGGTTATGAATTTGTTGATAATATTGTTGGTGGAGTTGTTCCAAGAGAATATATTCCAGTAACAGATAAAGGCTTACAAGAAGCTATGGCTGGTGGAATTTTAGCTGGATATCCAATGGTAGATGTAAAAGCAACTTTATTTGAAGGCTCATATCATGATGTAGATTCATCAGAAATGGCATTTAAAATAGCTGCTAGTATGGCTTTAAAAGAAGCGAAAAACAAATGTAAACCAGTTTTACTTGAACCAATTATGAAAGTTGACGTTGTTACACCAGAGGAATATATGGGAAATGTTATGGGAGATATTACTTCTCGTCGTGGTAAACCATTAGGTCAAGAATCTCGTGGAAACGCACTTCAAATCAGTGCTATGATGCCACTTTCTGAAATGTTTGGATTAGCAACATCACTTCGTAGTAATACTCAAGGTAGAGGTACTTTTACACCAATGTTTGATCATTATGAAGAAGTGCCAAAAAACATCGCTGAAGAAATAATTAAGAAAAACAGCGTATCAGAATAAATAAGACTTGAATTATATTCAAGAATTAGATAAAATATTGCTTGTAAGAAAAATAGGAGGAAATTAATATGGCAAGACAAAAATTTGAACGTAGTAAACCTCATGTTAATATAGGAACAATTGGTCACGTTGACCATGGAAAAACAACATTAACTGCGGCTATTACAAAATATTTTGGAGATTTTATTGAATATGAAAATATCGATAAAGCACCAGAAGAAAGAGAAAGAGGAATTACAATTAGTACTTCTCACGTTGAGTATGAAACAGAAAATCGTCATTATGCTCACGTAGACTGTCCAGGACATGCTGACTATGTTAAAAACATGATCACAGGTGCTGCACAAATGGATGGCGCTATCCTAGTAGTTAGTGCATCAGATGGCCCAATGCCACAAACAAGAGAACATATCTTACTTGCTCGTCAAGTTGGTGTTCCAAAAATAATCGTTTTCATGAACAAATGTGATCAAGTAGACGATACTGAATTATTAGATTTAGTAGAAATGGAAGTAAGAGAATTACTTGGAGAATATAAGTTTGATGCTGATTGTCCTGTAATTAGAGGATCAGCTTTAAAAGCTTTAGAAGGCGATGAAACATACGCACAAGCTATTAAAGATTTAATGAAATCAGTAGATGAATATATTGATAATCCAGTAAGAGATACAGACAAACCATTCTTAATGAGCGTGGAAGATGTATTTACAATTTCTGGACGTGGAACGGTTGTTACTGGACGTGTAGAACGTGGAAAAGTAGCTATTAACGATGAAATCGAAATAGTTGGACTTCGTGATAATAGAAAATCAGTAGTTACTGGAATAGAAATGTTTAGAAAATCTCTAGATTATGCTGAAGCAGGAGATAACGCAGGAATATTACTTCGTGGAATTAACCGTGAAGATATAGAACGTGGTCAAGTTCTAGCTAAACCAGGAACTGTTAAACCTTACAAAAAGTTTAAAGCAGCAGTTTATGTCTTAAGTAAAGAAGAAGGTGGACGTCATACTCCGTTCTTCTCAAACTACAGACCTCAATTCTATTTTAGAACAACAGATGTTACTGGTGTAATTGAATTACCACAAGGTGTAGAAATGGTTATGCCTGGAGATAACATCGATATGACTGTAGAATTAATTAGTCCAGTAGCACTAGAAGCAGGAACTCAATTCTCAATCCGTGAAGGTGGACGTACAGTTGGAGCTGGAACAGTAACTGAAATAATAGAATAAAACTCGAAAGAGTTTTTTTTCTTTACCAAAATAGAAAAAGATAGTATGATTATAATAGAAGTATTATGGAAGAAAAAAAAACTATTTTAAAACTTATAGAAAAAGATAAAATAATAATAAGATTGTTATTCTTTTTTGCGGCAGTATTTATAGTTTCTTTAAATTATAATTTGATTTTAGTTAAAAATAATCTGGTTATTGGTGGAATGTCAGGTCTAGCTATAGTTATAAAAGAATTAACAGGACTTTCCCCTACAATATTTTTATATTTATCTACTGTAGTATTAACAATAATTAGTTTAATATTTCTAGATAAAAAAACGACTTTAAAAACATTATTTGGATCTTTGACTTACAATGTTATGGTTACATTATCAGCACCTCTTGCAAAATATATTGCACTCGATTTCAGCAGTACATTTATATTATTACTATTTACAGCAGTTGCTCATGGGATATGTTATGGATTAATTTATCGCTCTTCATATAATACTGGTGGAAGTGATACTATAGCAACCATTATATCTAGGTATGCAAAATTACCAATGGGAACATCAGCTGCTTGGACTAATATATTTATAATTATTACGGGACTGATTGTTTTTGGAATAACTAAAACAATTTATGCTGTTTTTATATTATTAGTAAGTAACAAACTAGCAGATATGATAATTTTAGGAGTAAAAGATTCTAAAATGTGTTATGTAAAGTCTGAACATTCAGAACGAATTTTAACTAAACTCCTTAATAATGTTAATATTGGTGCAACTGAATTAGTTGGAAAAGGTGGAATATTCACTAAAACAACTCCAGTTCTTTTAATTATAGTTCCTACAAAACAATATTATGGATTTAAGCATTTAATAAAAAGTATAGATTCAAAAGCTTTCATTTTAACAAGTAACTGTCATAATGTTTCCGGTGGTTATAAAAAAAAATTAATTCCATTTTAATAAAATTAAGATACTCAAATTAAAATACTGTATCTTTTTAATTTCTTTCATTTATGCTATACTACTGTGGTAGGACGTGATTCTTATGGATAAAAAAATCGAGATTTTAGAAACAGAAAATAATAATTTCGAAGTTTTAGATTTTGAAATAGACAATAATAAAGAAAAACAATCAACTAACTCAAGTTTTAGTGTCATAGATTCTTATGGTGAAGATTTAAGTCAAAAAGAATATGTAACTAACCCTGCCATTGGTAGAGATAAAGAAATAACTGAAATGATTTTAGCATTAATATCTCCAGATAAAGGAGCTTTATTAGTTGGAAAGCCTGGAATAGGTAAAACAGCTTTAGTT
>JAQUDY010000006.1 GCA_028685445.1 Bacilli bacterium | reverse complement strand
CAGTAGTTTTACTAATTGGAGCTTTAATTATGATGTTTTATACAAACTGGATTATGTCACTTACTACTATTATTTCAACATTAATAGGTTTTGCTCTAATGTTAATTATTTTGAAATACTCTCAAAGATATTTTAATCAAAAACAAGAAGCATTAGGAGAATTAAATGGTCATATTGAAGAGATTTATTCTAATCACAGTATTGTTAAAGTTTATAACGGCAAAGAAGATGCCGATACAAAATTTGATTTATATAATAAAAAAGAATATCAAGCAAATTTTAGAAGTCAGTTTCTATCTGGAATAATGCAACCTATTATGATGTTCTCAGGTGATTTTAGTTATGTTGTAGTATGTGTAGTTGGAGGAATATTAGTAAACCAACAAATAATTACCTTTGGAGTAATAATGGCTTTTATTTTGTATATAAGAATCTTTACTGCACCACTTCGTCAGATTGCCATGGGATTAAGTCAATTACAAGGTGCAGCAGCAGCAAGCGAAAGAGTATTTGAGTTTTTAAATGAAACAGAGCTGGAAAAAGAAAATAAAAATGTTGAAAAATTAAAAAAAGAGAATATTAAAGGTAATATAGAATTTAAAAAAGTATCTTTCGGTTATGATAAAAATAAAACAATAATAAAAAATTTCAGTGCTAAAGCAAAAACAGGAGAAAAAATTGCTATAGTAGGACCAACAGGAGCTGGAAAAACAACCTTAGTAAATTTACTTATGCGTTTTTATGAAATTGATGAAGGAGAAATTTTAATTGATAGAATTTCTACAAAAAAGTTAACAAGAGAAAATGTTCATGAACTATTTATAATGGTTCTTCAAGACACATGGTTATTTGAAGGAACTATAAGAGATAATATAGTCTATAATAAAAAAAATATAACAGATGAAAAAATAAAAGAAGTTTGTAAAAAAATAGGGTTAGACCATTTTATCAAAACGATGAATAAAGGTTTAAATCATTATATTTTAGATTCAGAAAGTATTTCTGCTGGACAAAAACAATTAATAACAATCGCTAGAGGTATGCTAAGTGATTCGCCTTTTTTAATACTTGATGAGGCAACAAGTAATGTGGATACTAGAACAGAAGAAATAGTCCAAAAAGCAATGGATAAATTAATGAAAGGTAGAACATCTTTTGTAATCGCCCATCGTTTATCTACTATTAAAAATGCTGATTTAATCCTAGTATTAAATGAAGGAAACATAGTAGAACAAGGTACTCATAAAGAACTTCTAAAAAACAAAGGATTTTATTTTGAGTTATATAACTCTCAATTCTCTAAATTAAATTAGATAATCTGAAAACAAGAGAAAGCTCTTGTTTTTTTAATTGACAAAAATATGTCAATCTAATAAATTAAAGTAAATTATTATAAAAATATCTTGATTATTTAATAATTCTAATGTAATATAATGGTAGACAGTGACATGATGTGGAAGAAAGTGGGGGATTTCTATGTTGATGGGAGAATATCACCATAACATTGATGATAAGGGTCGCCTTATCATCCCTAGTAAGTTTCGTTATGAACTAGGTGAGAAATTCATTGTAACTCGTGGGCTAGATAAATGTTTATTTGTTTATGCTAACTCTGAGTGGGACAAAATAGTTGAGCGTTTAAAAAAACTACCATTTACAAACAAGGATGCTCGTAACTTTACTCGCTTTTTCTTATCAGGCGCTGCTGAATGTGAATTCGACCGTCAAGGAAGAATAAACATTACCTCCCCACTGGTTAGTTACGCCGGTTTAACAAAAGAATGTGTTATAATCGGCGCAAATGACCGACTTGAAATATGGTCAGAAGAATCATGGGAAGAATTTTTACAAAAAAATGAAGACAACTTAGCTGACATAGCCGAAAATTTATTTGCATCAGGTATCTATGAAACATTATAGTGTACTTAAAAAAGAAGTTATAGAAGGTTTAAACATTAATCCGGATGGTATTTATGTAGATGGAACATTAGGTTATGGAGGACATTCAGAAGAGATTTTAAAGCGATTAAGAAGGGGTTTCCTATTCGCCTTTGATCAAGATGAAGAAGCGATTCATTTTGGTCAAAAAAGATTATCCAAAGTTAGTGATAACTTTAAAATTATATATTCAAACTTTTCTTACTTAAAAGAAAAATTAGAACTAGAAAATACAAAACAAGTAGATGGTATTATTTTAGATTTAGGTTTATCTAGTCCTCAAATTGACAATGAAAAAAGAGGTTTTACTTTTATGAAAGATGCACCTTTAGATATGAGAATGGATAAACAAAATAAGTTAACAGCTAAAACTATTGTTAATACATACTGTTTAAGTGATTTAACTAAGATATTTTATCAATATGGCGAAGAACGATTCTCCTCATCTATTGCAAAAAACATAGTAAAGTATCGTGAAAATAAAAATATAGAAACAACAAAAGAATTAGTAAAAATAATAAAGACTTCTGTTCCAGTGAAATATTTTATAGAAAAGCATCCGGAAAGAAAAATATTTCAAGCAATAAGAATAGAAGTAAATAAAGAACTTGAGGTTTTAGAAAAAGTATTAAATGATGCAATCTTGTTATTAAAACCCAAAGGAAGAATATGTGTTATATCTTTTCATTCGCTTGAAGATAGAATAGTAAAACAAATATTTAAAAAAAATAGTGAAATTAATAAACTAGTAAAAGGACTGCCGGAGATTCCAGATGAGTATTTACCACTAGTTAAATTAATTAATAAAAAGCCAATAATAGCAACTTTAGGAGAATTACAAGAAAACTCTAGAAGTAAAAGTGCAAAACTTAGAATAATAGAAAGGATTTAATTATGAAAAAGAATAAAAAGGTAAAAATTAATCGTCAAGATAGATTTATGATTTCAATTTTAACAATATTAATTTTATTAACACCTTTAATTGTAGTCTTTTCTAAAAGTACTCTTTCTAGAAGTAATATAGAAGTTGAAAAAATAAAATTTAAAGTAGAAAAACAAGAAACTATAAATGAAAGCTTAACTATGAAGATAAATGAATTAGCAAGTTTATCAAATATCCAAGATGTAGTAAAAGAATTTGGATTAAGTTATATTAATGATAATATTATAGTAATAAAATAGATGGTGATAAAATGAAACAAAAGAACAATTGCGTAAAATTAAATGAGTATTTCTTAATAGCAATTGTTCTTTTGTTTGTTTTAATATCTATAAAAATAGTATATATAGCAATAAGTCCAGCTGTTGATGGAGTAGATTTAAAAGCTTTGGCTTTATCAAATAGAGCAGCACATAAAAAAATAGTATCAAGTAGAGGAACAATATATGATGCTAAAGGAGAAGTTTTAGCTCAAGATGTAAGATCATACACAGTAATTGCGTACTTATCTGAATCTAGAACAACAGATAAAAAAAATCCACATCATGTTGTAGATAAACATAATACTGCAAAAGAGTTATCAGAGATTTTAGGAATGAAAGTAGAATATATTTTAAAACTACTAAATCAAGATTTATACCAAGTTGAATTAGGACCCGGCGGGAGAGGAATTACTGAATTAAAAAAACAAGCCATAGAAGCACTAGATTTACCTGGAATAGATTTTATTCAAGATGCTAAAAGAGATTATCCTAATGGAGACTTTGCATCATACATTATTGGTTATGCACGTAAAAATGATAAAGGATTCATAGAAGGAGAAATGGGAATAGAATCTAAATATGATGATAAATTAAAAGGTATAGATGGTAAAATTTCTTATCAAAAAGATGCTTATGGGTATAAAATAGCTGGCACAAAAGAATATGTTGAAGATGCTATAAGTGGATATGATATTCATTTGACTATAGATTCAAATATTCAAATGTATTTAGAAAATGCTATAAAAGAGTTTAAGAAATTAAATTCTAAATGGGGAACTATAACTATAGCGGATGCAAAAACCGGAGCAATAATAGCATCAGCCGGAACTCCAAGTTTTAATCCAAATATTTTAGAAATTGAGAACTATAATAACCCACTTACATCTTTTTCGTATGAACCAGGATCTACTATGAAAATTTTTTCTTTTATGGCAGCTATAGAAAATAATGTTTATGAAGGAGAAAAAGAATATTCTTCTGGAAATATTATGGTTGATGGATATAAGATTAGTGACTGGAATACACACGGATGGGGAAAAGTAACATATGATACGGGCTTTATGTATTCATCGAATGTAGCAGCAGTAAAATTAGCCCAAAAAGTTGGTAAAGACCGATTAATAGATTTTTATGAAAAATTAGGTTTTGGTTCAAAAACAAATATAGAACTACCTAATGAATATGAAGGAACTCTTGATATGGTTTATGATTCAGAACTTGCAAGTGCATCATATGGCCAAGGTATAACTGCAACTCCAATTCAAAATATTCAAGCACTAACATCATTAACTAATGAAGGAATTACTATGAAACCATTCATAATATCAAAAATTATAGACCCTAATACTGGTAATGTTGTTTATGAAGGAAAAAAGACTGAACTTAATAAAGTTGCAAACAAAGAAACTATAAAAAAAGTCTTAGATTTAATGGACACTGTAGTTAATGGTAGTGATGATAAAAGAACAGGAAAAGCTTATCAAACAGAGGCATTAACTTTAGTAGGAAAAACAGGAACAGCGCAGTATACTACAGAAAGTGGAAAATATTCAACAGGAACATATAATAATATTAGATCATTTTCCGGAATATTTCCTAAAGAAAACCCTGAATATATTATATATTTATCAGTAAAGGACTTTGTAGGTTCATCAACTGACTTAGCAAAAATAACAAAATCTGTAGTAGAATCAATCGCAAAATACAAAAATATAGATGACAGAACAAATGATATAGATAAAACAAAAATAGTAACAATTAAAAGTTACATAAATAAAAAAACTTTAGAAGCATCTAAAGAACTAAAAAAAATTGGTTTAGAACCAGTTATTTTAGGAAGTGGAGACACTATTGTAAAACAATCGCTAATAAAAAATGCAAAAACGATTGTTGGGACAAAAATCATACTAGTAACAAATAAGAGAGATTATTTAATGCCAGATGTTAAATTATGGACAAGAAATGAAATTATAAATCTAGCTAATTTGATAGAATTATCGTATACTATAGATGGATTTGGTAATGTTCTTAAAGTTTCAATTCCACCAAATAATATTATTGATAATAAAAGTATTTTAAAGATAGAATTAGATAATAGGAGTGATAAAGATGAAAAAGAAAAACAAGAGAAACAAGAAAAACAAATTTAAAAATATTTTGAAAAATATTTTCAACTCAGTAAAAACTTTAATTGTAGTTCTTATTTTAATAATAGTAACCTTAATCTGGTTTTGCAATCATTTGATGAAATCTAGTAAAACCTATATGTTTAATGGAAAAAGCGATTATGTAACAATTTTAAATGGAGTAATTAGTTTAAATTATGATGTTAATTTAATTCAAGGATCAGACATTGAATATGTTAATCAAGAAGATAAAGAAGTACTAGAATATAAAATAGGATATTATGTTCTAAAAGAAAACACATTAATCCCTCTAGTTACAAAAACAGGAACAGATGAAACTGGTTTATCTTTAAAAGGAATCATTAATGAAATGAGCGCTTATAATATAGCAGAACCATATCATAATAAACGTTTTTTTACTAAAGAAATAAAAGAATCGTTAGAAGATGGATTATATTTTATGATTGAGGCATCAACTACTGATAATGAAGAAATAGTAGATAAAATAGAATTAAGTTTATCAAAGGTATCTAAATAGATATCTTTTTTAATTATTATAAATATTTAGGGGATAATATAATAAAAGGAGAATAAGAATGGGAATAATATTAGCATTATTAGCAGGACTTTTAATGAGTGTTCAAGGGGTTTTTAATACCAAATTAATAGAAACATCTAACATTTGGGTTGCTAATATATGGGTTCATTTTAGCGCATTTATAACATGTTTAATTATTTGGACGTTTAATGGTCATAAAAATCTATTAACTGTTTTTAATATAGAAAACAAACTATATTTAATTGGAGGGATAATAGGAGCATTTATAACATTTACAGTAATAAAAAGTATAGATAAATTAGGAGTAGCAGAAGCTATAATGTTAATACTAATAGCACAGCTGGTAGTAGCTTATATATTAGAAGTTTTGGGTTTATTTGGTTTAGATAAAGTGAACTTTGAATGGATAAAATTAATAGGAGTAATAATAATGATAGTAGGTATCTTTATTTTTAAAAAATAGTAATAAAAAAAAGAAAGTAGAGCCTTCTTTTTAGGATTCTATAATAAATCAAGAATTTTTAAAATAAAAACAAACTTTTTAAAAAGTTTGTATAAAGCAAATTGGTGACCCGTACGGGATTCGAACCCATGAATGCTGCCGTGAAAGGGCAGTGTGTTAAGCCGCTTCACCAACGGGCCATTTTAAATGGTGGGCCTGGATGGACTTGAACCATCGACCTCACGCTTATCAGGCGTGCGCTCTAACCACCTGAGCTACAGGCCCATTTAACTGGAGGTCTATTACATTTTATAATAAAAGACTTCATTTTGCAACCATTTTCTCTGCTTTTGTCATAAATTATGATTTTATTTATAGAAATTATATAAAAACTCAATTTTAGTCTATTGTTACGAAAGTTTTTTTTACTCATATATTATAATGTAAAAAACAAATATATAGAAAGGTGGTAATAATATTAATATTTATACTGTTTTACCAGGAGACACAATGTGGAACATCGCATTAACTCATGGAATAGGTTTATATGACTTAAGAAGTGCTAACCCTCACATTAAAAATCCGGCACTTATTTATGTAGGCGAATTGATTAATCTTCCCTTATATAACGCTAATAATTATGTAGTTAAAAAAGGAGATACAATGTGGAATATTGCTAAAGAATATGGAAATACATTAAATGAATTAAAAGATGTTAATCCAGATATTAAAAACCCTAATTTAATATATCCTGAGCAAACGATCAACATCCCAGATATTACCAATTTAAAAGATAATACTTTTTTTACCGAAGCATCATCTACGCATGAACTAGATAAAGATCTTACTCAATTAGAAAATGAAGTCATCGAGTTGGTAAATACAGAAAGAGGAAAATTGGGAATTCATTCTTTAACTCCTAGTAATGAATTAAGTAATGTTGCTAGGCTAAAATCAGAAGATTTTATTAAGAATAATTATTTTTCTCATAATTCTCCTATTTATGGTTCACCATTTGATATGTTAAGATTTTTCGGTGTTAATTTTAAAGGAGCATCTGAAAATATTGCTAGTGGTCAAAAAACAGCTAAAGCAGTTGTTGATACTTGGATGAATTCATCAGCTCATAAAGCTAACATTTTAAATAATAATTATGATGAAATAGGAGTAGGTATTGCAAAAGGACCAAATGAAAATTTATATTGGACTCAGATTTTTATTAAAAAATAATAAAAAATAAATGTTACCATTTATTTTTTTTATATACTTGAATTTGGTGTCCCCAGAGGGATTCGAACCCGCGACCCATCGCTTAAGAGGCGATTGCTCTACCAGCTGAGCTATGGAGACAAAAAATATGGCGGAGCAGAGAAGATTTGAACTTCCGCGCCGGAAAACCCGACCTACACCCTTAGCAGGGGCGCCTCTTCAGCCTCTTGAGTACTGCTCCATAGCCATAAATAGATTTTACAATAATAAGAGTATAAAGTCAATGAAATTAGATTAAATTGTCATGAAAAAAACAGCGTAAAATGCTGTTTAATAGACCTCTTTTTTTATAGCGTCTAAAAAGTCTTTCATAAATGCTATATAATCGATTCCTTCTTTTCTTTCTTCATCCGTGATATTAATCATTGGATTAATTCTAACTATTGTAGCACCGTTATTGACTAGTGAAGTGATATTTTTTTCTTCTTCATCTGTTGTATTTAAAATAAATAAATAAGTATTTTCTTTACTATAAAAAGCTTTTTTAGCTCTGCTTAATGCAGTAGATGATGCATCCTCATCATCTGTACTATTAACATTTATTACTTCAAAACCGTATTTATTTAAAAAGTTAAAAGCATTACTAGTAACAATTAAACTTTTGTTAGTAGCATTTTCTGCTACTAGTTTAAGCTCAGCATCAAACTCTGATATTTTAATTTTTAATTCTTCGTAATTCTTATCAATATTTTCTAAAATAGAGCTATTAGTAATATATTCTTTTAATCCATTTTTGATATTTTGAGCAATCATTAAGCAGTTAGAAGGACTAATCCATAATTCATTTTCATCATTTTTAATCTCTAAACCTTGAGAAACATCTATAATATTAAGTTTTTTATTTTTATTTATTAAAGATGCTGCTATCTCTTTTTCTTTGTTAAGACCATTATAAATAAATAATCTTGCTTTACTAAATTCATTTATTTTTTTATTAGTTATTACATAATCTTGGATATCAATACTATCAGGATAAATACTATTAATGTTTGAATATTCTCCATATAATGTTTTAGTAATATATTCAATAGTATAAACCGTTGTATATATATCTATGCCATCAAAGTCATCTTTTTTTAATAAAGTACATCCAGATAGAATAATAATACAAATGATAAGTGTAGTATGTTTAATAAATCTTTTCATAAGGTCTCCTTCACTGGGTCATATCCATATTTTCCATATGGTCTACATCTAAGTATTCTTTTTATACCTAATTTAACTCCTTTAAAAGCGCCAAATTTTATTATAGATTGTTTCATGTACTCGCTACAGGTTGGAGTAAATCTACAATTATTATGTGTTTTAATAGGTGTTATTTGATATATATTTATTAATTTTATTAAAATTTTTTTCATTTATTTCTCCTTCTATAATCTTACTACATATTATGTTTTTTTAAAAGTGCAAATGTATTTTGTTTGCTCTTTTTTTGACCATAAGGTATAATGATTATGGTGAAATACGATGGATATCACAAAATATGGACTAAAAAAAGATAACAAAATTTTAAATATTGCACTTACTCATTCTTCATATGCTAATGAAGAAGGTGGAGAGCATTATGAGCGTTTAGAGTTTTTAGGAGACGCTGTTTTACAATTAATAATAAGCGAATATTTATATAAAAACACTAAATTATCAGAAGGAGAAATGTCAAAAAAGAGGTCTTCTTTTGTTTGCGAAAATGCTCTAGCAACATTTGCCGATAAAATAAATCTTTCTAAAGAAATAAAATTAGGTCATGGTTTAGATAGTACTGTTAATGATGCCATTTCAGCAGATGTTTTTGAAAGTGTAATAGCTGCTATTTATTTAAATAGTGGTTATATAAAAGCAAAAGAGTTCGTATTAGATATTGCTGGTGATGATCTTAAAAAAGGAGAAGGATTTATGAGTGATTATAAATCTTATTTACAAGAGTCCGTCCAAACAGATAATAAAAGTTTAAATTATAATTTAATAAAAGAAACAGGACCTGCTCACAATAAAACATTTGAAGTAGAAGTTATTGTAGATGGAATTGTTTACGGAAAAGGATCTGGAAAAACAAAAAAAGAAGCTGAACAAAAAGCAGCTTATGATGCAATCTTAAAAAAAGCAGGTGGAAATAAGTGAGACTTCTTAGAATATGTATTCAGGGATTTAAAAGCTTTGCAGAAAAAACAGAAATTGATATAAAAGAAGGTATTACAGGAATAGTAGGACCAAATGGTAGTGGCAAAAGTAATATAGTAGATGCCGTAAAATGGGTTTTAGGAGAGCAATCAGTTAAAGACATCAGAGGCGGAACTAAGATGACAGATCTTATTTTTTGTGGTTCCAAATCTAGAAATCCATTATCACGAGGCTGGGTATCTTTAACTTTCGATAACAAAGATAATTATTTAAAAAGTGATTTAACTGAAATAGAAATAAAAAGAGTAATATATAAAACTGGAGAAAATGAATATTTTATTAATAATCAACAAGTAAGATTAAAAGATATTACAGACCTTTTTATCGACTCTGGTTCTAGTGTAAATTCATTATCGATTATTTCACAAGGTAAAATAGGCGAAATAATTAATGGAAAACCAGAAGATAAAAAAAGTATTTTAGAAGAAGCAGCAGGCGTATTAAAATATAAAAAAAGAAAAGAAGAATCTTTAAGAAAATTAGATAAAACAAATGACAATTTATCAAGAATTAATTTAATAATTGATGAACTTTTAATTAATATAGAACCTTTAAAAAATCAAGCCGAAGTGGCAAAAATCTATTTAGAAAAAAAAGAAGAACTAACAAACTCTGAGATAGCTTTAATCGCACATGATATTAAAAAAATAAATTTGATAAATGAAGAAGCAAAAGAAAAAAAATCTATTTTAGATGAAGAATTATTAAAAATTGATAATACTAATATTATAGATGATGCTAAGGTGAATACTTTAAAATTAAAATTATTAAAACTAGAAGAAGAAATAAGTTCTAAAAGTGATGATTTATATAAGCTTAATAATAAACTAGCAAATTTAACTAGCGAAAAAAAAGTAATGCTAGAAAGACAAAAATTTAAAGTAGAAGATTCGAAATTAGAAACAAATTTAGTAAATTTAAAAGAAAAAGAATTAAAACTAAAAAATAAAATTACGTTAATTAAACAAGATCTTGAAAGGTTAGAAAAAGAATTATCAAACCAGTCAAGAACTCTAGAAAAAAACATTAATGAACATAAAGCTCTTAATTTGACAAAAGAGACTTTAAATATAAACTTAACAAATTTACATAAAGAAGAGAGCAGTTTAAAAAATAAAATTGATATCCTTACTGAAACAATGGAGCAAGATTATAAAGTACCATCCGCAGTTAGAAATGTAGTTAATAATAGTAGAATTTCAGGAATTCATGGGTATTTAGGTAAACTAATAGAAACGGAAGAACAATACGCTAAAGCTATAGATATATCTTTAGGATATTCATCAAATGTTATAATAGTTGATAATCATGAAGTAGCTAAAAGTGCTATTAATTACTTAAAAACTAATTTATATGGAAGAGCTACATTTTTTCCAATTAATGTCATTAAGCCGCGAGGATTAGACAGCACGACATTATTGAAAATAATTAATGAAAGTTCATTTGTTGCAGTAGCATCTGATTTAGTAAAATATAGTCCTGTTTATAAAAACATAATTTTAAATCAATTAGGAAATGTAATCGTAGCTAAAAATATAGATGGTGCAAATCATTTAGGAAAGTTAATTAATTATTCATATAAAATAGTGACCTTGGATGGAGAATTAATCTCAGCTGGTGGGAGTATTACTGGTGGATCTAGTAAAAAATCCACTGGAATTTTAAATCAAAAACATGAATTAGAAAGCTTAATAAAATTAGCAAAACAAAAAACTAATTTAATAAAAGAATTAGAAAATCAAATTAATGAAAATTCTTATAACTTAAAAGTTATTGAAACAAAAATATTTAACGGAACTAATATCTTAAATTCAGAAAAAGAAACTATTTTAAGAAAAAAACAAGAATTAACTAGTTTAGATGAATCTTTAAATAATTTAATTAGTGAAGAAAAAGGAACTAATGGTTTACTTAATAATAAATTAGATCAAGAAATAGAATCAATTCTACAAGAATTCTATTTAGTTAAGTCAAAAACTGAAAACCTAGAATTAAAATTAAATAAAGATAAAATGGAAAAGAATGACATTCAAGCAGAGTTAGGAGAAATAGAATCTAACAGCCGTTTAATAAGTAGTAATTATAATAAGAAATTAAATGAATTAAAAGAAATAGAAATATTAATTACAAAACAAGAAGCAAAGTTAGATACTTTATTACAAAGACTAAATGAAGAATATGAATTAACTTATGAAAAAGCAATAAAAGAATATGAATTAGATGAAGAAGAACAAAACGCTAGATCAAAAGTTAAAACTTTAAAACATGATATTAAACTCTTAGGTGATGTTAATACTGGAGCAATTAACGAATATGAAAGAATAAATACTAGATATACTTTTTTAAATACTCAAAAAAATGATTTATCATCTTCAATAGAAGACATCTTACTTGTGATCAGTGAACTTGATAAAACGATGGAAGATAAGTTGAAAACAACTTATTCTGAGCTAAATTTAGAGTTTAGCAAAGTATTTAACAAGCTATTTAAAGGTGGAGATGCGAGCTTAATATTAACTAATCCAAGTGATATTTTAAATACTGGATTAGATATCCATGCTGTTCCACCTGGTAAAGATATAAAAAACACAAGATTATTATCTGGTGGAGAAGGATCTTTAACAGCAATAGCATTATTATTTGCAATTTTAAATATAAGAACAGTTCCATTTTGCATTTTAGATGAAGTAGAAGCAGCATTAGATGAAGTCAATGTAGATATGTTTGGTTCTTATTTAAAAAATTTAAACTCTGATACTCAGTTTATTATTATTACTCATAAAAAACGAACAATGGAGTATATAAATAATTTATATGGAGTAACAATGCAAGAATCAGGAGTATCAAAACTAGTTAGTGTAAAACTTGACTAAAAATCACGTAAGTGATTTTTTTTGACATAATATATATTAATAAAATTATATATTAATAATGGTGATTAAATGAAAAAAAGATTTATTGCTAGAAAAAGAAATAATTTCTTATTTCTTAAAATTATCTCTTGCTTATTAATAATATATTTTTCTTGTTTTATAACTATAAAGATTTTATTCAAAAAGAAAATAAGTATTAATGATGAAAAAAGAATTAATGAATACTTAGCAGTAGCATCAAATAATTTAATAGGAAATATTTCAGTGTTAGATTTAATGAATATGAATTTATCTAGTCCTGAAACTTTTTTAAAATTATCTTTCAGCAATTTTAAGAAACTAGAATTAATTGAAAAACCAAAAATATCAACCAAGGTAAGTAAAGAAATCAAAAAGCCGCTTATCTACATATATAATACTCATCAAACAGAAAGTTATAACCCTGGAAATTTAAAAGAATATAACATAACACCAACTGTTTATATGGCTTCTGTTATGCTCCAGAAAACTTTAGAAAAAAAAGGAATTGTTTCGGTAGTAGAAGAAACAAATATAAAAGACATTCTAAATGTAAATAATTGGACTTATAATGATTCTTATGAAGCAAGTCGTTTACTTTTAAAAGATGTTAAAAGTAAACATCCTACAATCAAGTATTTTATTGATTTGCACAGAGATAGTGTTTCTTCAACAGTAACTATAAATGAAAAAGTATATGCAAAATTAATGTTTGTAATAGGATTATCAAATAAAAATTATTTAGAAAACGAAAACTTAGTAAATAAACTTCATTTAAATTTAACTAAAGATTATAAAGAAGTTATGAGAAATATTTATTATGCAAAAAACGGAAGATATAACCAAGATTTAGATTCTAATATAATACTAATAGAAGTAGGCGGACAAGATAATAAGATAGATGAGGTATACAATAGTATAAATATTTTAGCAGAAGCAATATATGAAGAAATTAGAGGAATATAAATGGAGCAAAAAAAGAAAAACAAAAATTTCCAATATATATTTTATTTTTTATTAATCTTGTTTTTAACTATTTACACAGCTGGAAAAACTGGTTATTACGAGACTGATATAAAAAGAAAGACATCATTAACTAAGGAAGCTATAATAAACTTTGAAAAAGATATTCAAGATGGAAAAGCTGTAGATATTAAAGATTATATTAAAATAGAGCAATCAGATTATAGTAATATATATTCAAAAGCAGGTGATAAGGTAAGTAAATCATTAGATTCCGTTTTAAATGAAGGAGTAGGTAAATTTGCTAAGTTTCTAAAAGCTTTATTTACATAAATTATTATGGTAATATAAATTTAGGAGGTATCATGAATAAAATAAAAACTATTTTGCGTTATGCTAAAAAGATAGATATTAAAAACATGTTAAAAATAATTAAAGAAGTTAGTAGTAAATCAAATAAAAACATTGTCTATATATTTCTCGATGTAATCTATTGCGGCTTGGTTTATGGAGCAGGTTATTATGACTATCAAGAATTTGAATTTTATTTATTAAATAGAAAAGAAAGAAAAACATATTTAACAAGAGCAAAAAACAACTTAATAATTAAAAGTTACAATAATAAAGATGATTTCTATAAGTTAGATGATAAAGGATTATTTAATAAGAATTTTAAGCAGTATATTAAAAGAGACTATTTAGTTATTAATGATACTAGTTTTACAAAATTTAAAAACTTTACTAAAAAACATCAAGAACTTATTGTTAAGCCGATTGATGGAGATGGAGGTAGAGGAGTAGAAAAAGTTATTATCAAAAAAAATACAGATTTAAAACGATTGTTTAATAAATTACTAAAAAATAAACAAATACTGATAGAAGAATGTGTTAAGCAACATAAAGAAATAAATAAACTTTACTCTAAATCAGTTAATACCCTAAGATTATTTACTTTCTATGATGGTAAAGAAGTTTATATATTAAATTCAGTTTTTAAGATAGGTAATGGAGGAGTGACAGATAGCTTTAGTAGTGGAAGTATGTATACTTTCGTAACTGATGAAGGTGTAATAGCAGTTCCTGCAATAGATCAAAATGATAAAATTTTTAAAATTCATCCTATAACTAAAAAGGAGATAATAGGCTTTAAAGTTCCTCTATATAAAGAAGCCTGCGATTTAGTAAAAAAAGGAGCTAAATTAACTCCTACTATAAAATATATAGGTTGGGATGTTGCTTTAACTCCAAATGGACCGGCAATAATAGAAGGCAACTCTTTTCCTGGGGTTTATCAAATAAAACCAAGTTTTTTAAAAGATAAAATAGGTTTGATACCAAAATATCAAAAAGTAATGAAAATAAAGTAATATCACTTGAATTAGAAGCTAAAGTTTAGTATAATAATTTTACTTCTAATTGATATGTCCCCGTAGCTCAGTTGGATAGAGCACACGCCTTCTAAGCGTGCGGTCGTACGTTCGAATCGTACCGGGGACGCCATTATTTAAAATTAAACCACTTTATATAAAGTGGTTTTTTATTGTGTTAAATAATTAATATATTCTTTAATAACAGCAACAGGAGTTAATAATATGATTTTTAAATCTAAAAGTAAACTGATTTTATCATAATAAATAATGTCATATTCTAATTTTTGTTTTTGAGAAATAGATCTAGCGCCATTAATTTGAGCAAGACCAGTTATTCCTGGTTTTACTAAATATCTTTTTTTACTGACTACATAATCAGATAAATCATCGTTAACAAGAAAAGGTCTTGGACCAACAAAAGACATATCTCCTTTTATAATATTAAATAATTGAGGTAACTCATTAATTCTAAAAATATCAATTATCTTAGTTAAAGTAGTATATCTTTGATTATCTGGCTTACCTCTAGTTCCATCTATTTTAGTTCTTATTTTATACATTTGAAAAGGTTTTTGATTGATTCCTTCTCTTAAAACAGTTTCTTTAATAGTTAATTTACCTAAAGAGAGTTTTATGATTACGGCAGTGATTATCATTATTGGAAAAAATAAAATAAACAAAATTAATGCTCCTGTAAAATCAAAAAATCTTTTTATATATTTTTGGTACACCTTTTTCACCTAAAAAAATATTATCATATTCTTTATAATAATACAAATAGAGCCTTTACGAATCTTTTTATTTTTGATAAAATAATTTTACTAGAAAGAGGCGATTTTTCATGCTTAGAACTTTAATAAATAAAGAAGTTATTATTACTTATCAAATGGGGTATTCTTATGCTACTAAAAGAGGAGTAATAACAAAAGTAAATGCAGATTTTATTACTATTAATAATAATATGTTAATTAATAGTAAAATGATTATTAAGGTAATAATTAAAGAAAAATAACAAGGTTATTCTTTTTTTTCTATTTGTACTGGATAATCTTTTAAAAATATATTATAATAATTATAGAATAAGGGGCTTAAGATAGATGAATATACTAGTAATAGGAAAACCTACTTATAATGTAATATTACCACTTGACAACTTTGTTTTAGAGAGTAATGATTATAATCTAATTGATAAATTAGAAATGGGCGGTGGAGCATCTTTTTATGCTGCATCTCTTTTAAGTAAATGGAAAATGCCAATTTTCTATACCGGTGTTATTGGTAG
>JAQUDY010000005.1 GCA_028685445.1 Bacilli bacterium | reverse complement strand
TTAATAAATCTAAGAAAAAACCAACTAAACCGACTAAACCAGTAAAAACAAAATCAAAGGCGCCGATAAAAAAAGTTCCGGCTGCAGCGCCTAAGTCTATTCCTAAATCGGTTTCTGAACCAACATCTTTGCCACCTGATCCAAAAAGTCAAGTAGAAGTATTAGATATTTAGTTTTAATAAATAAGAAGTTTCAAAGATAATAAAATGAAACTTTTTTATAGTATTAATGCTATAATAAAAAAAGGTAGGTAATATGCAAGATTATATATATAAATTTTTAGATTATATTTCTTTAGAAAAAAAATACTCTGATCATACTAAAACAAACTATGAACTTGATTTATCAAAATACGAATTATATTTAAAAGAAAAAAAGCTAGATTATTTAAAGATGGAATATAAAGATATAAGTGATTATATAATTTTCTTAAAAAAAAGTAATTATAAACCTAAAACAATAAATAGAGCTTTAAGTACCTTAAGAAGTTTTTATAAGTTTTTAGTTAATGAACAAATAATCAAAAACAACCCTTTTGATTTAGTGAAAGGAATGAAAGAAGAAAAAAGACTACCTAATTACTTTAAATATAAAGATTTCAAAGTAATGATTGATTCTCTAAAAGAAGAAAAACCACTTAATAATCGAAACAAACTAATTTTAGAATTATTATTCGCAACAGGTGTTAGAGTAAGTGAACTAGTAAACATAAAGATTGAAGATATAGAATTTAATAAAAGAAAGATTAAAATATGTGGAAAAGGTAATAAGGAAAGATTTGTATTCTACGGATCTTATTGTAATGATATTCTTAATAAATATTTAAATGAAGATCGCCGTTTACTACTAAAAAATAAAGAAACAGATTATTTATTAGTTAATCACCTTGGTACTAAATTAACTGACCGTGGAGTTAGAAGTATAATAAATAAAATTATTAAAAAAGCTGAAATCCATTTTAAAGTATCACCTCATACTTTTAGACACAGTTTTGCTACTATGATGTTAAATGAAGGATGTAATATTAAGAGTGTAGCTGAACTTTTAGGACACTCTAATCTAAATACAACAAGTATTTATACTCACTTAACTAATGAAGAAGTAAGAAAAGCATATTTAAAATCACATCCTAGAGGACAAAAATAATTGTCAAATCAAGTATAAAAACAATTTATAAGATAAAAATAGAAATAATTATGATAAAATATTTATAAGGTGATAGTAGATGGACAATACTAAAAAACTTGGTTTAATTCTCTCAGGGATAGTCTTAGTCGTAATTTTGATATTGGCAATATATTTTATTACTTATTTATTTAATATAAAAGATGATTCAAAAGAAATAATTACTACTACTTCAAAACCATATAATGTAGGTTATAAAACCATTCCCAAAGATACCAAAGAAGAATTAAATCGATACTTTAATAATGATAGAATTTTAAAATCTTTAAATAATGCTTTGGATAATAATTTTAATATAAAAAATATCAATTTATTAGAAAAAGAATCAAGTAAGTTTAAATTTATATATACTTATTTAAAATTAAATGACTCTTTTAAAAAAATCGATTTAGACCTGATTAATAATTATAGCAATATGTTTTTTCAAACAAATATATTAAAAGAAAATATTGATAATTATTATAAAGATGGTAACTATTTTTATGAATATTTAGATAATGATACTAGTTATTGTTTAAAAGCAATATTAGAGAAAGATAATAACTTGTTACTGGATATGATAAAAAAAGATAAAACTTTATGTGCCACTGAAAATTATAATTATAAAGAAGAAGACATCATACATAAAATTAAAATTAATTATAATAAAAAAGATGAATTATATATTTTAAATTCATTTATAGTTATTAAATAGAAGGAGAATAAAAATGGCAAAATATATATACCTTTTTAAAGAAGGAAATAAGAATATGCGGGATTTACTTGGAGGTAAAGGTGCTAACTTAGCAGAAATGACAAAGTTAGGTTTACCAGTTCCACAAGGTTTTATTGTTACAACTGAAGCATGTATTAGTTATTATGAAAATGATGAAAAAATTAACAAAAACTTAATAAACCAAATAAATCAAGCTATTAAAAACCTGGAGAACATTTCAGGTAAAGAGTTTGGAAACGCTAAAAACCCATTACTAGTATCAGTGCGTAGTGGTTCAAGAGCTAGCATGCCAGGAATGATGGATACTGTTTTAAATCTAGGAATAAATGATGAAGTGACAGAAGGTTTAGCAAAAATGACTAATAACCCAAGGTTTGCTTATGATTCTTATCGCAGGTTTATTCAAATGTTTGCTGACGTAGTAATGGAATATCCAAAAGAAAATTTTGAGCATTTCTTTGAAGAATTAAAAGAAAAAAAAGGAATTAAAAATGACAATGATTTAACTACTGATGATCTAAAAGAAGTTGTCAAACATTATAAAGAAAATTATCGAAAGCTTGCTGGAAAAGATTTTCCAACTGATGCTAAAGAGCAATTAATAGAGGCTATTAAAGCAGTATTTAGAAGCTGGAATAATGACCGAGCTATTGTATATAGAAGATTAAATAATATCCCTTCAAGCTGGGGAACAGCTGTTAACATTCAAGAGATGGTTTATGGAAACATGGGAGAAACTTCTGGTTCTGGTGTTGCATTTACTAGAAATCCAGCAACGGGTGAAGATGAATTATACGGCGAATATTTAATTAATGCCCAAGGAGAAGATGTAGTAGCGGGAATTAGAACGCCAGAAGAAATTCGCGTTTTAAAAAAGATAATGCCAGAAGTATATAATGAATTTTATATATATGCTAAAAGATTAGAAAACCATTATCTAGATATGCAAGATATGGAGTTTACTGTTGAAAAAGGAAAGCTTTATATGCTGCAGACTAGAAGTGGCAAAAGAACAGCAAATGCAGCTATAAAAATCGCGGTCGATTTATTTAATGAGAAAAAGATTACTAAAGAAGAAGCTATCATGTTAGTAAATCCAAATCAATTAGATAGTTTACTTCATCCAACATTTGAGCTAGACTCACTAAAACAAGGAAATATAATATCAACTGGACTCGCAGCATCACCTGGTGCTGCAACTGGAAAAATATTTTTTACTGCATCAGATGCTATAGCAGCATATGAAAAAGGTGAAAAAAATATTATTCTCACTAGACTTGAAACTAGCCCTGAAGATATTGAAGGAATGAATGTTGCTGTAGGGATATTAACTCTTAGAGGTGGTATGACATCTCATGCCGCAGTTGTGGCAAGAGGAATGGGAAAAAGTGCGGTATGTGGTAGCGGCGATTTATCACTTAATGAAGATAATAAAACAATAAAAACTAAAGATGGTCAAATTTTTAAAGAAGGGGACTACATAAGTTTAGATGGAAGTACTGGAAATGTATACTCTGGAAAAATCAAAACAACCAAAGCAGAAATTAGTGGCGATTTTAAGACCTTTATGTCATGGGTTGATGAAATAAGAGACTTTAGTATTAGAGCTAATGCTGACTCTCCTAATGATGCTAAAATAGCAAAAGAGTTCGGAGCTGAAGGAATTGGTTTGTGTAGAACTGAACATATGTTTTTTGAAGAAAAAAGAATAGAGGCTTTTCGAAAAATGATTTTATCAGATAATCAAAAAGAAAGAGAAGTAGCATTAGGAATAATCCTACCATATCAACAAAAAGACTTTGAAGAATTATTTAGAGAAATGGAATCATATCCTGTTGTTATCAGGTATTTAGATCCTCCATTACATGAATTTTTACCGAAAGAAGAAATAGAAATACAAAAACTTGCTAAAGATTTTAATGTAGATATTGATATTTTAAAAAACAGAATAGAAGATCTAAAAGAATTTAATCCTATGATGGGACATCGTGGTTGCAGACTAGCAATTACTTATCCTGAAATAGCTATAATGCAAACAAAAGCTGTTATAGAAGCTGCTATAACTGTTACTAAAGAAGGAAAAAAAGTAATTCCAGAAATAATGATTCCTCTAATTGGCGATAAAAATGAACTTAAGTATATTGTAGATATAGTAAAAGCAACAGCTGATAAAGCAATAGAAAAAGCAAATGTTAAATTAGAATATATAGTAGGAACAATGATAGAAATACCTAGAGCTTGTGTTCTGGCAGATGAAATAGCAGAGTATGCTGATTTCTTCTCATTTGGTACAAATGACTTGACCCAAATGACATATGGTTTCTCAAGAGATGATGCCGGCAAGTTTTTAAATGATTATTATAAAAAAAATATTTTTGAATTTGATCCATTTGAAAAGATTGATATTAATGGAGTAGGAGCTTTAATTGAACTAGGGGTCAAAAAAGGAAAGTCAATTAAACCAAATCTTGAAATAGGAATATGTGGTGAACATGGCGGGGAAGCTACTAGTATTGAATTTTGTTATAAAATAGGAATGAATTATGTATCATGTTCTCCCTATAGAGTCCCAATAGCAAAATTAGCTGCAGCTCAAGCTAAAATAAAAAGATCGTAAGATCTTTTTTCTTAAATAATAAAACTTTTAATAACAGTATCTTCTTTTAAATAGATAACACTTTTAATATTATAATTTTCTTTAATAGATAAATTCATAGAATAAATGACAGTTTCAATTAGATTATTGTGGTGTAAATCATAATATAACTCACTATTTAACTTTATTAATAAATAGTCGTCTGTAATTTCATAACTAATTTTTTTAGCATCATTTAAATAACTAATAAGATTCGTTTGATATATTGTTTTACTAGTCAATTCTTCTATGATTATTTCTATTTTATCTTTAACTGAATTACTAATCATTGTTACTGGAACATAATAATAATAGTCTTTATATTTACTTAAATAATATATTGTTGTACTCGTTGAACCTTTAATAGATGTTAAGTCATAGATTTTATTAATACCAAATCCTCTGTCTAATGCAGGCGGCATCGGTGTTTTAGATTTTGGCATCTCTACTAAAAGGCTGTCATCTACATATATGCTAATCTTATCTATTCCGTCTATTCCTGTAATAGAATAAATTATAGCACTAATCATTTTTTCTTCTAAGCCCTCATCAATATCATAAAATTCTTTGCTAAAATTTAGCTTGACTAAAGAATCATCAATATCAACTGATAATAATTTAGTGTTTTTAGGTATAATGCCAGTAAACCCTTCTTTAATATAGTTAGAACTAGCACTGTTAATTGTTAAATAATTGATTATCTCTTTTACTTTTTCTATTTTGTTCTTATTGTTTATTACAACATTAACTCTAGAGACAAAATTCATATTGTCGATTAAATAAATAGTAGTTTGGTTAACAGCTTCTTTATTATCTTTAATTATATTGTTGTTATTCTCATTCGTAGGAAACAAATATAAAATAAAAAGAATAAAAAGGGTAGAGAAAACTAAAAAAATTCTTTTTAACAAACTTTTTTTTAACATAAAACACCTCATTAAAATATATGATAATAATTAAAAAAAAGTCACAATAGTGACTTTTATAGTGTTAATTCTCCTAGTTTTAATAATTCAATAATTGCACCAGAACGTCCTTTAACATTTAATTTTTGCATAGCATTAGAAATATGGTTTCTAACAGTTTTTTCACTAATTCCTAAAAATTCACTTATTTCTTTAGTGGTTTTATTTAAAACTAAAAGCTCGAAAACTTCTTTCTCTCTAAGTGTCAAGATACTACTTTTCATTTATGTTCCCTCACTTTCATTATCCCTTCATAATATTTTATGAAAAAACTATTTTAAAGTGAGTTTTAAAGTTTATTATTGGAACTTAACAGTAATATACATCTTTTCAGCAAATTCTTTTTGAATAGTTCTAATTATATTGTTGGCTTTTTCGTACGAACCATCATTTGAAGAAATAATTACGCTTATTTTATCATCATTAATTTTAATAAAACTTTTTAAATTATAACTTTTTAAAATTAATGATTCTAAAGAACTTTCTTTTCCTTTATTTAAATTGATATTTAACAGTTTTTCATAAGCATTATTTTTATCCTCAGCACTAACCGCACTATCTAGAAGTGATTTTTGAAGATCAGACATTTCTTTTAAAACAGTCTCATCATTTTCTATTCTTAAGCTAGCTAGAAAATCACTTTCATTAATTCCAGTATTAATCTTATCGCTTTTTGTTTGATCTGCTGAAATTAAAGAAGTCAATGTTTCTCCTGGTAAGGCAATATAGTATACTGATAGAACTAAAATTATACTAAATAAAGTTAAAAACCATAAGTTTTGTTTATTAATCATTTAAAATCCTCCATTTGTATATTATATTTCTTTTATTTTTAATTATTACATTTTATAACAATAACCCAATAGCGTATATTACTATTTTAATAATAATCTTAAACATCTTAAACCTCCTTATAATATCTCACTGAGAGAACCTCTCATAATTACTTGTTGTAATAAAATGTTGTTTTCCTTTTCTAGATTTTAAAATATTAATTTGTTACAATGTAAGTAGGTGATTTCATTGTTAAATATTATTTTAATGTTCATGCTATTTTCAATAATAGGATATATTGTAGAAGTTATATATGTTTATATTGGTAGTAAAAAATTAATCAACCGTGGATTTTTAAATGGGCCTTATATTCCTATTTATGGTTTTGGGAGTGTTTTGACAATTATTTGTTTAACAGAATATCAAGAAAATATAATAATTGTATTTTTTATAGGAATGTTAATATGTTCAGTCTTAGAATATATTACAAGTTATATCATGGAAAAACTATTTAATAAAAGGTGGTGGGATTATTCTTATTTAAAGTATAATATCAACGGTAGAATAGCCCTTAAAAACTCACTACTATTTGGAATAGGCTGCATTATAATTATTTATATAATTTCTCCAATTATTAATTCCGTTTTAACTAACTTAGATTATAAAGTTAAAATTATAACTGCAGTATTATTTCTAGCTATATTTCTTATAGACTTTATCAATAGCAGCATAGCTGCATATAAAACAAGTAAAAATATTTCTAAATTAACTACTAAAATAAACTTAACTCATAAGAAAATTTTAAACAGTATTAAAACAAGACTATTAAAAGCATATCCTTATTTAATAAAAAATAATGAAGAGTTAATTGAAAAAATAATAAATTTAAAATCAAAAAAACAAGATAAATAAAAAAGGAAAAACTTTCTTCATTTATAACAAATATAAGTGAAAGGAAGGTTATGAAAAAATATATAATAAAACAAGAAGATAATGCTGACTGTGGTGCATGTGCTCTTTTATCAATAATAAAATATTATAAAGGTTATATTCCTTTAGAAGTAATAAAAATTGATACTTTAACCAGTAGTGAAGGAACAAACTTTTATAATTTAAAAATGGCTAGTATCAAGTATGGATTTACTGCTACTGGTTTCAAAACTACTAATCTTAAAAACATAAGATTACCTTGCATTGCTCAAATTAAAATTAATAATTTTTGCCATTTTATTACGATTTACGAAATTAATGAAAATATAACTTATATTGACCCTGCTAGCGGGATTCATAAAGTTCCATTAAATGAATTTAATCAAATGTTTACTGGTTATATTTTAGAATTAATCCCAGCTGGAAAGATTATTAAATATGAAAAAAATCAAATCTTTCAAAAGATTTTAATAGATATATATAAAAGACACTTAAAAAAAATAATTATGATATTTTTTATTATGTTGACCGTAGTAGCATTATCTTTAATCACTGGGTTTAATCCATTATTATTAAAAAACACAAAGTTAATCCCTTTAATTATAATTATCTCGTTAATAAAGATTTCACTTACTTATGTTAAAAATAATTTAATATCTCACTTAAACAAAGAAGTTAACATAAGTTTATTAGAAAATTATTTAGAACGGATTTTTAATCTTCCTTTGAAATATTTGCAGTTAAAAATGCCAGGTGACTTTTTAAATAGAATAAAAGATTTAGATAGTGTAAAAAGCTTATTTTCTAAAACTATTTTAGATGTAATAATTATTACTTTATTAGTAATATTTAGTGCGATTTTACTTTTTATTATTGAATTTCGTTTAACTATATTATTATTTTTTATTTCATTAGTTTATATTATTGTTTTATATATATTAAATAAAACGATCTACAATAAAATTATTTTTAGTATTGAAAGTGACAATAATTTAATAGATAAAATTGTTGAGTACTTAAATAAGGTTTTAACTATTAAGACAAATAGGAGTTTATTTTTTAAAAATAATATTTCTTTCTTAATAAAAGATTCTAATATAAAAAAACTAGATTTAGAAAAAAAGACTAATAAATTTGAATTTATTAGTAGTCTTTTTGAAGAAATAGTTATGGTTTTAATTCTTATATATTTCTATAATTATAGTATTAAAGTAGAATTTATATTATTATATTTAATGATATTTAATTATTATTTTGATGGTATTAAATACTATATTAATCTACTACCTATGATTATGTACTTTAAAGACATCTTTCATCGAATAAAAAGCATTTATGATATCGAAATTGAAATTCCAAAAAAGAAACTAGATAAAAATATTTACTTAAATAATATTAGTTATACTTATAATAATATAGATTATGTATTAGAAAATATTACTTTAAAAATTCCGATAGGTAATAAAGTCTTAATAAAAGGTACTAACGGTTCAGGTAAAAGTACTTTATTAGATATCATATATGGAAATATTACTGACTATGAAGGTTTAGCTACTTATAATAATAAGATAAGTTATATTCATCAAGATGCTGAAATCTTTCAAGGATCTATAATAGATAATATCACCTTAGGAAAAAAGTATGATGCAAAAAAGATCCTTCTTATAAGCAAGGTCTTATTATTAGATAAACTAATTAATAGTAAACTTAATGGAGTAAATTTCACTATTACTAATTTAAGTAACTTAAGTGGTGGTGAAAAACAAAAAATTATTTTAGCAAGAGCATTATACAATGACTTTAATATTCTTTTATTAGATGAATCTTTAAATGAGATTGCTAAAGATGAAAGAAAACTAATATTAAAAAACTTATTCAAACATTATAAATTAAAAACAATTATTTATATAAGTCATCATAAAGATAATCTGAATTACGATCAAATTATTGATTTAACTGCTAGAAAGGAAAAATATGTTAACGGATAGTGAAATGTTAAACATAGAAGGAGGTCAAATATCTTGGGGATTAATTGGTTTAATTGGTGGAGTAATAACTTTTATCTCGGGTATTATTGATGGATATTTAAGACCTTTAAAATGTAATTAAAATGATTTTAAATAAATATGAATTGCATGAAATTAAAGGTGGTGCTGCGATTTCGGGGACGTTACTTAATGCTATAGCAAAGTTAATAACTACAGTTTTTGATATAGGTAGAGCTATTGGTTCAGCGATAAGTATGAGTCAATCAAAAAAGAAATGTTAGTATCAAAAAAGAGCTTTTAATGATATACTTGTTGTGGGTGTTTTATGAATAATAAACTTCGAAAAGTTTTAAAAAAATTAGAAGAAAACGGTTTTGAAGCCTATATAGTAGGCGGTTTTGTTAGAGATTATATCTTAGGTATAGAATCTACAGACATTGATATTTGTACGAATGCTTTACCTAAAGATATAATTAAGATATTCAAAGTAATCGTAAAACCTAAATATGGTTCATTTTCTATAAATGATGGAAAATATCTTTTTGATATAACAACATATAGAAGTGAATCAGATTATAAAAATAGAAGACCACAACAAGTAGAATATGTTGATAATTTAATTACTGATATTAAAAGAAGAGATTTTACAATAAACTCTTTATGCATGAATTCTAGAGGACAAATAATAGATATTTTAAATGGTAAAGAAGATATTAACAATAGAATAATTAAAGTAATAGGTGATTTAAATCAAAAGTTAACAGAAGATCCTCTTCGAATATTAAGAGCGATAAGGTTTTCAGTAACTCTTGATTTTTCGCTAGATAAAGAGATTATTGATTTTATTAAATCAAATAAACATTTAATAAATACTCTAAGTTATACTAAAAAAGAAGAAGAATTAAATAAAATATTTTCATCTAAAAGAGCCGAGTATGGATTAAAATTATTAAAAGAATTAGACTTATTAGAATATTTAGGAATTAATTATTCATATGTGAATGCAGTTCCGGATATTTTAGGAGTATGGGCTCAGATTGATTTTGATGAAAAGTATCCTTTTACTAAAAGCAGTTTAGATGTAATAAAAAAAATCAGAAAAATAATATCAACTGGAAAAATTAATAAAATTACTTTGTTTAAAAATGATTTGTATGTTTTAATAGTAGCAGGAGAAATACTAGGTTATTCCAGAAAAGAGATAACTAGAATGTATTCTAATCTGCCTATTAAGAATATTGAAGATATAAAAATAAAATCTACAGAAATTCTAAAACTTTTAAATATAAAACCGTCTAAAAAGCTTGGTTTAATTTATGAGGATTTAGTTATAAAAATTTTGAATTTAGAATTAAAAAATAATAATACATTTTTAAAAAAATATATATTAAATAAATGGAAGTGATAGCATGAGTAATTCTATATTAGAAGGTTTAGTAAAAGAAAAAGACTTTTATTTTAAAAAACATTTATTTAAAGTTTCTCTTGATCATAATTTAATTTTAGAAGAATTGCTGTTACTTATTTATTTCTTAAATCAAGATGCTCCTAGTTTAGATTTAAAAAATATAAAAGAAATTACATCATTAAAAGATAATCAAATTATGGAAAGCTTCACTTCACTAACAGTTAAAGGGTTAATATCAGTAAATGTAGTTAAAAAAGCAGATGGTAAGATAAATGAAGTTTTAGATCTTAGTAGTGTTTATAGAGCTATGGTAAGTGATATAAATACAGATATAAAAGAAAAGACCAAAGAAAATATCTTCTCGATTTTTGAAAAAGAATTTGGAAGAACACTTAGTCCTATAGAGTTTGAAATAATAAATGCCTGGTTAAAATCAGGAACTAATGAAGAATTGATTGTAGCAGCGTTAAAAGAGGCTACATTTAATGGAGTTAGCAATTTAAGGTACATTGATAAAATTCTATTTGAATGGAATAAAAAAGGTTTCAAAAAAGAAGAAGACGTAGCGAATCATTTAAAGAAGAAAGATGATAAAGAATCAGTAGTTTTATTTGATTATAATTGGTTAGATGATGAATGAAATATACGAATTATTAGATATTTTAATACCAAACCCTGTTTGCGAACTTGATTTTAATAAAGATTATGAATTATTAATTGCTACAGTTTTAAGCGCTCAGTCTACGGATAGAAGAGTTAATAAAGTGACTAAAGTCTTATTTACTAAGTATGATTTAATTGCTCTTGCAAAAGCAAGCTTAGATGATATAAAACAAATTATTAGAAGTGTTGGGAGTTTTAATAAAAAAGCAGTTTATATAAATAAAATTGCTAATTCTCTCATAGATAACTTTGATGGTATCGTTCCAAATGATCGAGAATATTTAGAAAGTTTGCCAGGAGTAGGTAGAAAAACAGCTAATGTAGTTTTAAAGATTTTATTTAATGTACCAGCTATTCCAGTTGATACTCATGTCGAAAGAGTTTCTAAACGTTTAGGATTAGTTCCAAAAACAGCCAATGTAAAAGAAGTAGAAGAAGAATTAATGAAAATTATTCCGATAGAAAAATGGAATAGAGTAGGAGATCAAATTTTATTATTTGGACGCTATTATTGTAAAAGTAGAAACCCTGAATGCTTATCTTGTCCATTTAAAGAAAGATGTAAAAAAGACGATTAAAACCGTCTTTTTTTAGCATGTTTTTTTAATATCTCTTGTTATCTTTTTACTTGTTCCTTTATATAGTATTGTATGATTAACTGTATAGTTATATTCATTACTTAATGAAGAACAATTTATAGTATTATTACTACTATCTTTACACGTTGTATTAATAGTTGCCTCATTTGTGACATCTAAGCCATCTTCAGTAACAGTAACAAACTTTTGATTAATGTTAAGCATAGCATTAAACTCGTTAATATTTAAGCAGTTAGAACCATTTAATTCAACTTTCCAAGCTACTTCATTTGTTGTAGCATGAACTGAAATTCCATCACTCATATTTGCTTTAAAGATAGAATAACTTGTTTTTACTATAAAAGAAGCATTTGGTGGAACATAACCATTGTATTTAAAACTAGTATTAGAAGTCCATCCTAAGTCAGTTAAAGAACCATTATTATTTAGATAAACTTGATAACCGACTGAACCGATATTTGAGTTATTATATGCAAAACGTTTATTTAAATATTTTTTAGCCCATTTGCCGTATCCTTGGTTAAAATATTCAGTTAGATAATCCGTACTTATTGCATCAGGCACTGAAACACCGTTCCAGCTTAAGTTTATTCCTCCACCTGATTGATCAATCTCTAAATTAGTAGGATTCATTAGTTTAGCAAACCTTACAGATGTTTCTGAAGGTGCTGTACCTTTTCTAAAATACTCAGTGCTCTTTAAACTTGCAGGAGTAAATTCACTTGCTAATTGTAGTGGGTTCGTTTCTAGTTCTATTGTTGCTGTAACAACGCTAGATGGTCTTTTAAACCTAGAATTATGCTCTAAAATACCAGCTGTTAACAATCTTGAGACTGCTCTTCTTATAGTGCCTCCAACAGAGTTTCTTAAGTAATATTCTTTAGTAGTCTCTGGATAACCAATCCAAGTAGCACAGACATAATCTGGGGAATAAACTACTTGCCATGAATCACCAATAGCATCACCGCTAAGTTTTAAATTTCTTATCACAGACCTATCAAGACTTGATGTACCTGTTTTACTAGCTACATCTGTACCGCTTTTACTTCCCGCTGAAATATGTCCTCCAGTAACAGCGTATCTTAAAATCATATTAATAAGATAAGCAGTAGAGTCTTTCATAACAGTTCTTTTTTCTGGAGTAACAGTATAAATATCACCAGTATCAACAAATTCTATCTTAGTAAATGAATGTGGTTCAATATATATTCCGCCTCTTGCAAAAGTAGCATAAGCTGCTGCCGTTGTAAGTGGGCTTTCTCCGTTGTAAGCTCCTATACTATGTGCTTCATGTAAAAAGTTATTTGCATCATACTCGGGATTTAAATTAAGTCCAGTTACAAATTCATTAATTTTTTTGTTAGGAGTCGCTTGAAAAGCTTGAAGTGCAGTTGTATTACGAGATGCAGCAAGAGCGGTTTTAATTGTCATTATACCTTTATATCCACCATCCCAATTTCGAACGCTTCCACCACCACTATAACCGTGAACATCATCAATTATCATTTGGCCAGTCCCCCAGTTTAAATATTCAATTGCAGGTCCAAAATCAAACATTGGTTTTGATGTAGAACCAGGATGACGGTCTGATTGAGTAGCATAATTAAACCCAAGTTTCGACTTTTTATTACGGCCAGCTCCTATAGCTGAAATACCTCCAGTATCAACGTCGATAACTGCTATCCCAGTTTGAATTACATCATTTGGCCAATTATAATCTGTTCCATTATTTATTTTATTAATAACTTCTTGTTTTTCTTTCATAAAAGTAGAGTATATTTTCATTGCCACTAAATGTGGATCTTGATTAGTTCTTTGTTTTACTTCTCTAATAACTGTATCAATCATTCCTTGATTATCCATTGCGACACTATCTATATTAACTAATAAACTTTCTACCGAAATATTTTTTGCGATTTCCCATTCCTCATCTGTTATATAGTGATGTCTTTTCATCAGTGTTAAAACTTGATTTCTTCTTGCCTCAGCTTTTTCTGGAGAAATATAAGGATCAAATGCATCTGGTGCTTGGAATAATCCTGCTAGAGTAGCTGCTTCTGGTAAAGATACCTCACCAATTGTTTTTCCAAAATATGTTTGAGCTGCTTGCTCGATACCATAAGTTCCTGATCCTAAATAAGGAATATTTACATAAAATTCAATTATTTGTTCTTTAGTATATTTTTTTTCTATTTTAAAGACTGCCATATAAATATCAGTGAATTTACGAATAATTCCTTTAATTCCAGATGCTATATCATCAGTAAAGGTTTGTTTAACAACTTGCATAGTTAAAGTAGAACCACCACCAGCACTGCTGTTTCCTAATACTTGACCTATTGAAGCTTTTAAAAATCTAGCCATATCTATTCCGCTGTGCTCTAAAAACCTAGAATCTTCGGTAGCAAGCAGAGCATCTATAAAAACTTCTGGAATATCATCATATGATACTTTTTCTCTATTTTTACTACCAACCCTGGCCATTTCATCACCATTAGCATAATAAATTATAGATGCATCAGATGCATATAATCCATCCTCTGTAAAATTAGGAGCACTTATAATAATATAAATAAAGAAGATAACTATTATTAAAGTAATGCTAATTAGACCTAACATAATTAGTGCTAAAATCTTTTCTCCAATACTTCCTTTTTTAATTTTCTCTTGAAACTTTTTTAAATGTTTATTTTTTATTATCTTGTTTTTTTTACTAGTACTTGTTTTTTTAGTTTGTCTTTTTTTCATATTTTCCTCCTAAAAATAAATTTCTTCTATAATTTTTAAATAATCCAAAACAGGATTATATGTCATATTAATTAAATGTCCATTTTCTTTTATATACTCATAAGGAATGCTTTTTCGTGTATTGTGTTTAATAAAATAAATTAAGTTTTCACCTGGAAATAAAAACACCTCTTTATTTATTTCCAATATTAAAAAAGTTATTCCTCCATGCTGTAATATTTTTTCGATATGTTTTAGTTGATGATTTGATATGTTGTTAAGAGGAAAAGAAGTCTTACTATTCGTGCTTTTAGCATCAAAATCTAAATATTTACCTTTATATATTCCAACATAATCTAAAGTCGATTTACTTTGTAATAAGCCTTTTGTAAGAGCTTTATTTTTATCATAAGTAACTTTTGTAATACACACTGGAGTAGGCTTTTTATAAATAATAGCTAAATCATTTATTTCATAGAATTTATTTGCATCATTAATAATAGCTTCTAAATCCATACCTCTATTAGCATAAGAAATGTTTTTCTTATATTCTTTTTTAAGATTATTTGGATATAACAAAACAAATCACCTTATATAATTATATATTATATTCATAAATAATTCCATATAATGCCATATAATTTGCATTTTTTGACACATTTATATATAATACTAAAGAGGAGACACATATGAAAATAGATAATTCTATATTAAGTGTAATTGCTGTTAGAAGAAGTCAATATCCTGAAGATTTACTTCCAGAGTTTTTATTAGTAGGTAGAAGTAATGTAGGAAAAAGCAGTTTTATAAATTCTTTATTAGGAAGAAAAAATTATGCAAAAACTAGTAGTAAACCCGGAAAGACCCAAACTTTAAACTTTTATTTATGCAATGAAGAATTTTATTTAGTAGATGTTCCGGGATATGGATATGCTGCAGTAGACAAATTAACTCAAAAAAAATTCGGATTAATGATAGAAGAATACTTGCAAAATAGAACAAATTTAAAAAGTGTTTTTATGTTAATAGACTCTCGAATGAAAGCAACAGAAAATGACCTTATTATGTATAATTATTTAAAACATTTTAATATTCCAGTTACCGTAGTTGCAACTAAATATGATAAAGTAAAAGCAAAAGATCGAGATAAAACATTAAAAGCTATTGAATCAAGCATGAAGCTAGCTGACTCAGACAAACTAGTATATTTTTCTAGCATAACTAAAAAAGGGCGCGAGGAGATTTACAGTATTATTGAAAAACACCTAAATAAGAGTAGTTAAATACTCTTTTTATATGCTATAATTTATAATAGGATAGGTGATACTTTATGAAAACAAAAGGATTTACTATTGTCGAGCTTTTAACAGTAATTATTATTATTACTTTATTACTAGCAATAGCCGTTCCTTCTTCTATAGCAATAAGTAATCGCATTAAAGAAAAACAATTGGCTGAAAAGTATGAGCTAGCAAAACAAGGTGCTATTCTTTGGGCTGACCAACATCAACATTGTTTTACTCCGAGTAAATCATGTTCTTTTTTAGATTATATAGCAAGCAATTTAAGCATGATGAGTGTTAAAATTAGTATTGGAAAATTAGCTGAAGATGGTTTTTTTGCCTATGATGATAAAGATAAAAAAACCATTGAAAACCCTGTTGATAAATCAGATATAAGTGCTGAGAAAATAACAGTTGTGTTTGACCTTGATACTAAAACAGCAACTAGCAGTTTAATAGAGCAAAATGTAAATTATACTTTAGCTTTCAATGGAAATGGTGCAAATAGTGGAACTATGTCATCTATTAGTTGTACTGAAAATAAGAATTGCCGAATTCCAACAAATAGTTATAAAAAATCTGGTTTTGGTT
>JAQUDY010000099.1 GCA_028685445.1 Bacilli bacterium | reverse complement strand
TTAGCTAGGATGGTTAATAATAACGGTCTTAAAGATGAAAAAACGCTAAAAACCGTCATTAACACTTTATCTGAAATGACTGGAAAAGAAGTAACTGAGGAAATGGAAAGTAAAATAATAAGTACTATATTAGAAGATAAAGTACCAAAAGATATAGAGAATATGTTTTAAACTATGTTATAATTTAATAGGTGGTTAAAATAGAACTTTTAAAAATAAAAAATAATATATTATCTAATTATAATGAATATTTAAAAAAAGAAGATATAGGATTGCTTAATAACAATCCTTCCGAAATAGATCTAAGAAAAATTGTTAACAAAATTTGGTATATGTATTTAACAGATCCTTTTAAACAAGAAAGATACTTTAAATACTTAGTTAAAAAAAATGACATGATCTTTATGGAACCTGTAGATTATTTGGATTATCCAGTATTTCAAGATAGAAAGCATTATTTAGAAATTCTTTCTAGTAATAATATTTTAGATGAATGCGGAGGGAGATTAGGTTTTACTGTAAATGTAGACTGGATGAAGACAGATAAAATTTACTTACCTAATGAACTATCTAAAGAAGGAAAATATATTGAAACTAAATTAATTCCCAGCTCGATTTTTTGCGTTAATATTGGAGAAGGAATAGTTGATCCTGGCTACGATTTTGCTTTATATTTTGCCAATAAAAATGATATATTATTTTTAGATATAAATAAACTAAAATATAACAATAATTATAAATTTAGTTTAGGTGATAATGAGCGAATTGTTTCTGGTTTAATATCAGCTTATTTAGAAAATAGTGTTAATGCCATGAATTTAAAAGAACATGAGCGATTAAGAAAAGCGTATAAAAAAGTTATCTTAGATAAGTTTAAACATTTAATTAAAAATAATTCATTTAATGATAATTTTTTTATTCAAGAGATGAAAAAGATTATTGATCAAAAAGAAAATGTTAATAATAAAAGTTTATAAGATTAAAGACAAATAGTTTGAAAATTATTTGTTTTTTTATCATAGAATTAAAAAGAAAACATAGATTTTATAATGAAAGGGAAGAAAATATGGAAAAGAAAGAGATAATTAGTAGCATCTCATCTTGGGGACAAGGAGAAATATATTTAGGTGTAGTAGGTGCAGTGCGAACTGGAAAATCCACTTTTATAAAAAAAGTTATTGAAACTTTAGTTATTCCTAATGTTGAAAATGAGCAAGACAAAAAAAGATATTTAGATGAAATACCACAAAGCGCTCCAGGTAAAACTATAATGACTATTGAACCAAAATTTGTTCCTTCTAGTGGTGCTACTATAACTATTGATGAGTTTACAACTAATATTAAACTTATAGATTGTGTTGGTTATGTAATAAAATCATCATCTGGTTATGAAGATGATATTGGAAATCCAAGACTTGTTAAAACGCCGTGGTATAGCGAAGAAATACCTTTTATTGAAGCTGCTGAAATTGGGACTGAAAAAGTAATAAGAGACCACTCAACTATTTGTATAGTTGTAACAACAGATGGATCAATAGGAGAATTTACTCGCGGAGAGTATATGGATGCTGAAGAAAAAGTTATAACAGAGCTTAAAGCTATTAATAAACCATTTATTATTATTTTAAATACTAAAAACCCAATTAGCGAAGAATCAACCAGACTAGCAAAAAAATTAGCGGAGAATTATGCTGTACCAGTTTTACCTATTAACATAGAAACAATGAGCGAAGTAGAAATGTATGAAATATTAAAAGTGGCTTTATATGAGTTTCCAGTATTAAATGTAGAAATAAATGTTCCAGAATGGGTACATATATTAGAAACAAGTCATCCTATAAAAGAACATTATTTAGAAAAAATAAGAGAAAGCATGATGAGTGTTAATAAGCTAAAAGATGTTGATAATATTATAGAATACTTTAAAAATAGTGAATATATAAATAAAGCTTATATTTCTAATGTAGATCCTTCAACAGGAATGGTTTCGCTTAATTTAAATAGTAGTGAAGAGTTATATAATGAAATATTAAAAGAAGTCATGGGTGGAATATCAATTACTAAAGGTAGTTTACTAAAAGTTTTTACTGAATATGCAGAAAATAAAGAAGAAACCAACTCACTAAAAGCAGCCTTAAAAATGGCAAAAAATGCTGGATATGGAATTGTTTATCCTACTTTAAAAGATATGAAATTATCAACTCCAGAAATCATAAAACAAGGATCGCGTTATGGAGTTAAATTAAAAGCAGTAGCATCATCAATTCATTTAATGAAAGTAGATGTAGAGTCAACTTTTGAACCTATTATCGGCACAGAGTTACAAAGTAAAGAATTAATAAATTATATTATGAAAGATTATGAAAATGATCCAGGAAGTATTTGGAAAAGTGAGATTTTTGGACGAAGTTTAGATGTGATAGTTAAAGAAGGTATCCAAGCAAAATTATCAATGATGCCAGAAAACACTAGATATAAATTATCAAATACAGTTACAAAAATAGTTAACAAAGGAAGTAATAATTTAATTGCTATTGTACTTTAAAAAGATAAATATTTATATATAAAATTTTAACTTAAAAATATATTTACAATAAATAGTCAAAAAACAGCAAATAAACCTCGTAAAAGGTAGAATATTTCAATAAAAGCTGTTTTTTTATTGCATTTTGTTTTATTTAGTGATAATTTATACTTGTAGGGCAATAAGCCTTATAAAATACTATATGGGAGGTAATCGTTATGTCAAAATCAGAATTAGTAGAATTTATTGCAAAAGCTGCTAACCTAACAAAAGCAGATGCAACTCGTGCACTTGATGCTACAGTTGAAGGAATTACTGCAGGATTAAAAAATGAAGGAAAGGTTGCTTTAGTTGGATTTGGAACTTTTACAGCAAAACAACGTGCTGCTAGAGATGGAATTAATCCACTTACTAAAGAAAAAATTCACATCCCAGCTAAAATGGCTGCTTCATTTAAAGCAGGAAGCAAATTAAAAGAAGCTATTAACTAATTTAACGATTATGAAAAAAAGAAGTTTTTACTTCTTTTTTTTATTTAACATTAATAATTCTTTTAAATTTATTTTCACAGTTAGCAATATAATCATCTATTAGTTTACTATCTTTTTTTGTTTCTGCATACGCTGTTATTGCAATAGTTTTTTTCCAATTTTTAGTATATCCGTCTGTTGCTAAGTTTGTTATTTTATGATTTTTTAAAAAATTTCTGAGTTTAATCATTTCTTTTTTGTTATCAGATAATATTACGTTAACAAAAGTTTTTTCTTTAGAAAACTTGTTATTGATCTTAAGAGCTAAATAAGTTCCAAGACCACTAGCTATTGAAATTAAATACATAATCACATCTCCGCCAGTAGTAACAGCGCTAATTAATTTATAAAAAATTATTTGACTAATAATTACGATAAAGCCAGCAATTATACTTTTGTTTTGTTGAATCAATATAGTTTTAGTTGTACCAAGAATGTTATCAAAGACTTTAATAATAAAGACTAAAAATAAATTAAGCATATAAAACCTCCTAACTAATGCGATTAACAATAATATCATATACTTTTCTTTAACTCAAGGTTCAAACTTAAGTCGATCTTGATTGACATAATATACTTTTTAAGATAAAATAATCATATTGCAAAAAGGGGCTAAATATGAATCATTACTTTTCAGATAGCACGGATTTAAAAAGTGAAATTCGAGTTCTAAAATATTCTTATGGTGAATATGATTTTATGTTTACTAGTGATTTAGGAGTTTTTTCTAAAGATAAAATAGATTTAGGTAGTAAAAGCTTAGTGGAAGCTTATATTAAGTTTGGCAAAAAAAACAAAAGTGTTTTAGATGTTGGCTGTGGCTATGGTTTTATTGGTTTAACTATTGCT
>JAQUDY010000098.1 GCA_028685445.1 Bacilli bacterium | reverse complement strand
AATAAAAGGATAATTTTTAGATCTTCTTTTAAAATATATACAATTCATATAGTTCCTACTTTCTTTTTTTAAAGAAAATAGTACCTAAATAGTACCTAAAATATATCTAGCATATAAAAAAGCCCTAATTATAAGGCTTTAATTAACAAATGGAGCAAGCGACCAGAATCGAACTGGCATCTTATCCTTGGCAAGGACACATAATAACCATTATACTACGCCTGCATGCATTTATATATTAACAAATTATTATTAATTTATCAATAGTTAAGGAATATTAAAATAAAACAATCTTTGAGAATGCAAAAGCTACTAAATTATGCTACAATTAATTGAAAAGAAAAGAGAGTTATATGTATCAAAAATTAGTTAATTTATTGAAATTACCAATTAATTTTATTAAATATAATAGACAATTTTGTTCCTATGTTGTCCTTTCTTTGTTGTGTTGTATTTTATTAAGATATTATACATTAGGTGGTATAAACAATTTACAACCATTATTTATCGATTTAGGATTTATATTAACTTTTGGTTCTTTTGGTTTTTTTTATAAACCACAAAAGCAATTTACTTTTTATTTAATTTTAATGCTTATCTATACTACAATGGGCATAGTAAATACAATTTATTATGAATTTTATAATTCTTTTGCTTCTTTTAGCTTATTAACTACTTTAGGGCAAGTAGGAGAAGTAGGAGAAGCAGTATTTGATAAAATTTATTTAATCCAATTTGTTTATTTACTATTTCCTTTAATATTTATTTTAATTCATAAAAGACTAGCTAATAGAGACTATTTTAATTTCGTTGCTAAATTTGAAAAAGGAGAACAATTATTTGGAAAGACTCTTATTGCAGGAGTAGTTATTTTTATTATTTGTGTTACAACGTTATCTGCTACTGCTTTTAGTAGATTATCTAAACAATGGAATAGAGAATACATTGTTGGCACCTTTGGTATAATTACATATCAGACTAATGATTTATTTAATACCTTAAAACCTAAAATGACTTCTTGGTTTGGATTTGACGTTGCTCTTAAAAACTTTCGTGATTATTATGATGAAAATAAACCTATAAAAAAACCAAACAGCTATACGAATATTTATGAAAATAAAAACATTGTCTTTGTTCATCTAGAGAGTGTTATGACATTTTTAGTAGATTTAAAAATAAACGGAACAATGATTACTCCAAATTTAAATAAATTAGCTAAAGAGGGTTTGTATTTTAGTAATTTTTATCCTCAAGTGGGTGTTGGAACTAGTAGCGATACTGAATTTACTTTAAATACATCTTTAATGCCGGTTGCTACAGGAACAGTTTTTGTAAATTATAATGATCGAGATTATATTTCTATTCCTAATTTATTAAAAGAAAAGGGATATTATACATTTAGTGCTCATGGAAATAAGGCATCATTGTGGGACAGGAACATAATGCATCCAAATCTAGGATACACTGACTTTTATTCAAAAACTTCTTTTGAGATAGATGAAGAAGTAGGTTTAGGACTTTCTGATAAATCTTTTTTCAGACAACTGATGCCTATTTTAGAAAATATCGAATCAAACCATCAAAATTATATGGGGACTATTATTACACTTTCAAATCATACTCCGTTTAAAAATAATGATTTATTTAAACAAATAGATTTAACTTATAAAGATTTTCAATACTTAGAGAATACAAAATTAGGTGATTATTTGCGTAGTAGTCATTATGCAGATGAAGCATTAGGAGAATTTCTATCTTATATAAATAATAGTGAGTATTTTGATGATACAATTTTTGTATTTTATGGTGACCACGACCCTAAATTATCTTTAAGCAATTTTAGAGACTATTATAATTATGATTTAAAAACGGGTTTAATATTAACAGAGGAAAGCGAAGAATATACAACATATGACTATTATAGTAATGAGTTAAATAAAAAAACACCTTTAATTATATGGGGAAAAAATCATAAACAATATAAAGAAATAAATTATTTAATGGGAATGATAGATATTGTTCCAACGATAGGAAATATGTTTAATTTTTATAACCCTTATGCTTTAGGGAATGATATTTTTAATATAAAGAATAATAATATTGTAGTCTTTCCAAATGGAAATTATTTAACTAATAAACTTTATTATAACAACTCAAATGAAGAATATAGAGCGATAAGTTTAGATGAAACTTTAAGTGAAGATTATTTAAAAAAATGTAAAGATCATGTTGATTCAATAATTGAAATCTCAAATGGTATTATAATTCATAATTTAATAAAAGAAGATTTAAAGGAAGGATTAATAAAATGAAAAAAACTTTATTAATAATAGCGCTTACTTTAGGGTTAATATATTCTGTAGGAGGTATTTATTTCTATTTTTTTGAAAAAAATGATAAAGAAAAAACAGAAAATATTTCAGAAATTAAAGCCTTTGGTTATGCTTTAAAATCAAATGCTACAGACTTAATGAAAAAAGAATTTGAAATATTAAAAGAAAACTTAGAAAGTTCTGCTATAGATGAAGAAGAATATGTAACCAGTGTTGCTAAGTTATTTATTATAGATGTTTATACTATGAGTAACAAAATGAATAAATATGATGTTGGTGGATTAAATTATGTGATGCCACTTGGAGTTGAAAACCTTAAATTAAACTTAACTAATACTTTATATAAATATTTAGAAAATAATATTGATGGTAAAAGAACTCAAATATTACCAGAAGTAATATCTATTACTGCTTCAGACATAGAAAAAACTGAAATGAAAATTAAAAATAATATATATAATGGTTATAAAATTCATTTAGATTGGGATTATAAAAAAGATTTAGAATATGAAAAAGAAGCAGAAGTGATTTTAATTAAAGACAAAGAAAAATATTATATTGCAGAAAAAAAATAAGAAGCTGGTATGCTTCTTTTAATCTACTCTATCTAGATCCATTAATAATATTCCGACATTAATTAAACTTGTTAGACCAACTAATGAATAGATTATTCTTGGGATAATAGATTCAACTCCAAAAATTGCTTCAACTAAATTAAAATCTAGTAAGCCGATTAATCCCCAAGTAATACCACCAATTATAGTAATACTTAAGCATATTTTTTGTAGTAATGTCATACCTAACCTCTTTTCTTAATTTTAGTTTGAGTAATTATGAATAAAATATACATTTAAAAATATATTTTAATGTAGGAGGTTAGGATGAGAAAATATACAGTATTATTTATATTAATATTATTAATAGTAACTGGATGTGGAAAAGCTAATAGTACAAGTGTTAAAGAAGATTTTATTAAAAACTTAGATAAAAAGAATTCATATTTAGTAAAAGGAACAATGACAATAATGAGTAATGAGGATACTTTTACTTATAATATAGTAGCAGCCAAAAGTAATGATTTTTATCGAGTTAATTTAATTAATACAATTAATAATCACGAACAAGTAATTTTAAAAAGTGTAGAAGGAGTATATGTGGTAACGCCTTCATTAAACAAAAGTTTTAAATTTCAATCAGAGTGGCCAGATAACGGTTCACAAGCATATCTTTTAGATTCTTTAGTGAGTGATATAAAATCAGATTCAACCAGCAAAGCACAGAAAAGTGATAACGGATATATAATAACTACAAAAGTAAATTATCCAAACAATGCTAATCTAGTAAGCGAAAAAATATATGTCGATGAAAAATCAGAAATTCAAAAAGTTGAAGTATTAGATACTGAAGGAAAAATAAAGATTACAGTTAATTTTACCAGCATAGATTATAAACCAACATTTAATAATGATTATTTTGAATTAGAAAGTTTAATAGATGAAGAATGTTGCGAAGAAGAGACAACTAGTAAAACAATAGAAGATATAATATATCCATTATATTTACCAACAAATACA
>JAQUDY010000097.1 GCA_028685445.1 Bacilli bacterium | reverse complement strand
GCAATTATTTTAAGGAAGAAGATATTTACAAAATCGCTCATTTAATTGAAAGTGAACTTGATTTAAATTTAAAAGCAGGGAGGGATAAATAATGTTAGAACCAACAATTGGAATTGAAATACATGTTGAGTTAAAAAGTCAAACAAAAGTATTTTCTAATAGTCTAAATAATTTTGATAGCCTAGCTAATGAAAATATTAGTTTAATTGACCTAGCTTATCCAGGAACCTTACCTAGATTAAATAAAGAAGTTATTGAGATGGCTTTAAAAGCCGCACTCGCACTTAATTGTTCTATAAACAAAGAAATGCATTTTGATCGTAAAAATTATTTCTATCCTGATTTACCTAAAGGTTATCAAATAACTCAAAACAAAACTCCAATTGGGTATGATGGATATTTGATGATAAATTTATCAGGTGTACCTAAAAAAATTGACATTGAAAGAATTCATATTGAAGAAGATACTGCTAAAAGTATTCATGGTCAAGGTGGTACGGTTTTAGATTTTAATAGAGCAGGTGTTCCATTAATTGAAATAGTAACTAAACCTGTTATTAAAAGTGATTTAGAAGCTGTAGCTTATTTAGAAGGTATTCGTGAAATATTATTATATTTAGGTATAAGTGATGTTAAAATTGAAGAAGGTAGTATGCGCTGTGATGCTAATATATCATTGTCAGAAAAGGATTCTAATAAACTTGGAACTAAAGCTGAAGTAAAAAATATTGGTTCAATTAGTAATGTTGGAACCAGTATCTTATATGAAATAGAAAGACAAAAAAAAATTATTGAAAGTGGCAATAAAGTTATTAATGAAACAAGACGCTTTGATGATAAAACAGGTACAACTATTTCCATGAGAGTTAAAGAAACAGCTAGTGATTATAGATATTTTCCAGAAGCTAATATTCCTGCACTTGAGTTATCTGATGAATACATTTTAGAGGTAAAGAATTCAATACCAATTCTTCCTAGTGTTCTTCGTGATAAATATAATAAATTAGGTGTTAACCAAAATAATATTAAAACTATTATTGGGAACTACTCATTATGTCAATTTTTTGAGGGTGTTGTAGAGCTTGTTGATCCAGTTACTGCTGCTAATATATTAACTGGAGATGTTTTAAATTATTTAAATAAAAATAAATCAGATATGAAAGACATAAAATTAACTGAGGATAATTTTAAAGAATTAATTGAAACTTATGAAAAGGGGACAATCTCTTCTAAACATATTAAAGATATTATCCCAGTATTATTAGAAAAAGGCGGAAGAGTTTCAAGTATTATTAAAGATTTAGGACTTAAACAAATTAATAATGATGAATTAATTCTTGAAGTAATTAATAATATTATTGAAAATAACCCTGAATCTGTTACTGATTATAAAAATGGTCAAGATAGAGCCCTAAAATATTTAATGGGTCAAATTATGAAACAAACAAAGGGGCAAGTCAATCCAGCTAAAGCTTCTGAATTATTAACGGTGGAATTAGCGAAGCTCTAATTTGCACAAATCCCGATTTTGTAGTATAATGTTTGACGATTGGAGGAAAACCATGGATTTTGTAAAAAAACACAAAATAAAAATTATTTTAATATTTGTCTTTGTATTACTAATGATTTTTACAATTATTGGTATTAAACAATTATTATATCCAGATGCTAGAAAAGACTTATATGGTCATCGTTTAGACGGAATTGAAGAATTTGCTGTTGATAACAATAGACTAAAAGAAGTAAGTGGAAAATTAGAAAAAGAAGAAAAAATTGAAAAGATAAATTATAATTTATCTGGGAGAGTTATTAATTTTATAGTTAAACTTGATGGTGATGTTGATTTAATTACATCCCAATCTTTTGCTGATAAAATTTTAGAAAATTTCGAAGAAGATGAAAAAAAATATTTTGATTTCCAGGTTTATCTAATTAATGATGTAGAAGATAGTGAAATATATCCTAAAGTTGGTTATAAACACAAATCATCATTAGCTTTCAAGTGGACTAATTGAGTTAGGTGGTAAAAAATGAAAAATAAAAAATTTCTTATAATTGGAATTGTTTCATTAGTTATATTATTGTTAGGAGGATATTTTATCTTCACTATGGAAGATAAAAATACAACTCTTAATTTAATGGAAAAACAATGGATTGAAAATAACAAAAATACTGTTATGGATATTGGAGTTATTAACAATATTCCTATTTTTAACTATGACGGCACTGGTGTCTTTTTTGATTTTTTAGAAAATTTAGAAAAAACTACTGGATTGGCGCTTAATAAGGTACCGTTTCAATATAATGATAAAATAGAACTAGATTATGCTTTTAATATTGTTGATAAAGCATCTGAAAATGATGTTTTAATTTATCGCGACAATTATGTAATTGTTACTAATGAAAAACAAAAGTATATTGATTTAGATGAAATAAAAGGATTAGTTATTGGAGTTTTATCTAGTGATTTAGAAAAGGCTAACACTTATTTAAAAGGTGGTATTGGTAATGTTTTTAAAGGTTATGGTGATGTTGAAACTATGTTTCAAGATATTGTTAAACCGGAGGTAGTCACTGATGAATCGAAGACTATTAATCCAATTAATGCAATAATCATTCCAAAAACTTTATATTTAGATAAAATTCTTACAAATGAGAATTTAAATATAGCCTATCATGTTACAGAAATGAATAATGATTATGTTATTACATTAGGAGATAAAGATAAACTTAATAGTATTTTAACTAAATATTATGATAAGTGGTCAATAGATAATTATGAAGATAGTTATAACGATTATTTGACTGATACTTATTTTGATTTAAAAAAGCAAAACGAAAAAGACATTGTAAACTTTAGAAGTAAACCCTATGTGTATGGATTTGTAGATAACGCTCCATATGATACAGTAATTAATAAAAAATTATTAGGTTACAACAGCGCATTTTTAAAACAATTTACAAAACTATCCAATATAGAAATTATATATGATTCTTTTACAAATAATAATGCAATGTTTGATGCTTTTAATGCTAATAAAATTGATATAATGTTGGAAAACAACACTAGTAATAAATATAATATGGATGTTTATAAAACTATTCCATTTTATAATAATAAATTAGTTGTCGTTTCAAACATTTCTAACAATTTAGTTATTAATTCATTAAATACATTATCTGATGTTGAATTAATGACTATTAATAATAGTGAAGTTTCAAATTATTTAAGTAAAAACAATTTAACAACTAAGACATATAATAATATTTCAGAATTAGTTAAGAATATTAAAAAGAATTCAGTTATTGCTGTTGATAAAGAAGTTTATAATTTCTTAGCTAATAATAAATTAAAAAATTACAAAGTCTATTATGAAGAATCTCTACCAAATGACTATGGATTAGTTATTAGAGATATTAAAGAAAATAAAATTTTTGCTAATTATTTAGATTTTTACTTATCATTTACTTGTAATAAAAATACCATTAACAATAGTTTTTATAGTTTATTCAATATTGATAAAAAACCAATTATCTTAAAATCACTAATTATTAGTGTTTCTATGTTAATAATAATTATATCAACAATCTTGATAAGTAAATCATTTAAGAAGAATATAGATAGTAAATCAACTAAAGTTGTTTCTAAAGAAAACAAAATGAAATATATAGATCAATTAACGTCACTTAAAAATAGAACTTATTTAAATGATAATCTAGAAGCCTGGGATAATAGTGAGGTTTATCCACAATCTATTGTTGTAGTTGATTTAAATAATCTTTCTTACATTAATGATAATTACGGACATGTAGAAGGAGATAAGGTTATTCGAGAAGCTGCTAACATTTTAATTTTAAACCAAGTTGAAAATAGTGATATTATTCGTACTAGTGGTAATGAATTCTTAATCTATATGGTTGGGCACGACGAGAAAA
>JAQUDY010000004.1 GCA_028685445.1 Bacilli bacterium | reverse complement strand
TAATATTCTAATAATATAATCTTTTTTATTTAATTTTCCTTTAATTTGTAATTTATAATCTTCGTTATCTTTTAAAACCAAACTATTATTTAAGTCGAAAGTTGGCTCTGTATAAGTAAACACATATGGATTATGAACTCCTATACTATCACCTAATTTATTATAAGCATAAATAACAATTTTATATTTAGAATCATACTCTATATTGTCTAAAGTCATTTGAATATTATTTTTATATATTGATTTAGAGTATATCGGAATATTTTTTTCATTATAAACTAAAACATCATAGTATTCTGCTGTTTTTACTTTTTCAAAGTTTACAGAGTAAACATTAGAAGCATTATCTACACTAATAATACTGAAACTATTTAAAATTTTATTGCTATTTAATAAAATTGCTGAAACAGCAAAAGTTACACTAATAAAAGTTAATATTATAAACACGATTCCTAGAATAACCCTTTTCATACATTCCTACTTTCTTTATTATTATATAATAAATTGATCATAAAAAAAAGGCTTTGAGCCTTAAATTTTATTAAAGATTTCTTTTTTTCTTAATAAGAAATACGCAATTCCTGCAACAGCAACTATACTGATAACTTCAAAAGGTAGTTTAACTTCTGCTGTCGGCGGGCTTGTTACAGTAGTTGTAGTTCCATCTACAAAACAATCAATATACATCTTATGAATTTTAATAACCGGTCTAATAACAAATTCTACATTATCTGTAATCGAAGTGATTTCATGAGACCTTACAGATGCTAAAGGCGTTAGAGAATCTCCATTATAATCTTCGTTAAGAATAACAGCAAAAACTGATGTTTCTTCTGCTTCAGTATTATAAATTTGAGTCCAGTAATTATATGCACTCTTAGGATTTACCATTCCTGGATAACCACCAGTTAATTTAATAGGAGCTAAATATTTTCTGTTTCCCATAATTTGATATTCTCCAGATACTGGTTCTTTTTCTAATCCTAAATCAATTAAATCTTGTAAATTTAATAATCTAGTTTCAGTAGACCTCCATGTTTCAGTAGCGTTATGTAAAACTGAGTATGCAAGTGATTCTTCCCAAACTGTTAAAGTTTCATGTTCTCCAGGTATGACTTCATCAAATACAGTAATTGATTTGCCATAATTATCCATAACATTTTCATTTAAAATCATCCATACATATTCCTCACCAGCAGCAGATGGTTTAATCACAAAAAACTCATGACCTTCATTATCATTTTCAACCAAAACTTTTACTCTGTCTCCAACTTTAAATGTTTCTGAAACAGCCATCGCATTAACACATAATGGCAACATTAATATTCCTATTAATAAAACAAAAACTTTTTTCATAAAATACACTCCTTATTATTTTAGTGTTTTCTACATTAAATATAACACAAATAAAGATAATTTTAAAGTATTAACATTCTATTTGACAACATATTTAAACAAGTGTATATTTATAATAAGGTGAAATAGATGAAAAAGGGTTCTTTAAAATTAAGTATGATACTAATATCTTTATTATTTATATCTATCATATTTATAGATAAACATGTGTATTTAGCACCAAATTTAAGTGTTAGTATTTCTTTCTTTATCTATGCTTTTTCTTTCTTAATCCCTATTTTAATAATAAATAAAACCAGATTTAAAGACGCAAAAAACATTGTAGAAATAAGTGCTAAATCTTTATTGTTATTTTTTCTTTTGATAACTCTATTATGTAGCATCCAAGGAAATCTAGAATCATTATTAATTGATGATTCTCTTCGAAGTATATTTGCTCCTAATAGTATTATCATTAAAAATATAATAATCCACTACCCAAACTTAAATCTTTTAGCACTAATATTAGTATACTACTTTTCTCATAATATATTAATATCAGTTTATGAAGCTTTAAATTATTATACAAATAAATATTTAAGTTACTCTTTAGCAGTGTTTATAGCTTTTATAATAGATACGATGTTCGCTATTCCTTTGATATATATAAAAGATATATATTATGCAAACTTAGATATATTAGGTATAGTAAAACTTTTAACAGCAGCTTTTATGGTAGTTATATTTATGTCTTTATTAATGATTTTAATGTTTATTTTAAATAGTAGATTTCAAAAAAAGAAGAAAAATTAAATTCTTCTTTTTTTAAGATTTTCTTTATCTTTAATATCTACTCTAAAAGAATCAGATATTTTGGAAATAGTTTTATTTAATACAAATTTATCTAAATATTTAGAATTAATATATTTATCCGTTTTAATTTTATATTTAATATAGCATTCACACAAAAGCCAAGAAATAGCCATATTTACATAATATTTATTACTTTTTAGATTAACACAGACATCTAGAATATGATCGATATAATTATCATTCATATAATGGTTAAGAAGCAAAACAAGACCAAAACGTATTACAAATTCTTCTTTGCTTTTAAGCATTTGATTTATATGTTTATAAAAATATTCGTTATTTTCTTTTATTAATTTCATGTTAATAGCTGGAGTATCACAAAGTGACCAATCAGTTATTTCATTACTATAAAAATTTAAATATTTTTCTAATTCTTTTTTATCTTTAAGATATCCTAAAGATAAACCTAAGATTAAAGTTTCTTCAAAATACACTCCTTGATAGTAATTTAAAAAAGAATCTATTTTAGTTATAGAAACTTCTTTAGCAATTTTTCTTAAAGTCGGAATATTAACTCCTATCATTTCTTTAGAATTAATTATTAAGCGACTTGAAAAAGTTTTATATTTATCATTTTTTAATAAAAACAATTGATTTATTAAATTGTTATAGTCTTTTTTACTCCACATTTTATTAATTATAACTTTCTGTCACGATTTTAGCTGTAAAAGATTTTCCTAAATCTATCATTTGATCATTTTCAGTTAAATAAAAATATAGTTTTAATTCGTAGGTATGAACCGCGTTTGTCACAGCTCCAGTGTATGAGCCTGTTCCAATTAATTCATTCCCAGCGCCTGTTGCAAGACTTTTTCTAGCTGAAACATCTGGTACTAATGTTCCTTTGCCTGAAGTATTTGTACCAGATAAAGTGTAAGTAATCCCTCCAGTGCTAAAAGTGTTTTGAGTTTTATTGATAAATAGCCTATATTTTAACATATCAGTTGTGGTATTATTTGCTTTTATTGTAAATGTTTTACTGGCAAAAGGAGTTGTAGAGGGTGCTAAATCTGAAACTGTAATTTGGGGTCCGCCAGAGTATTCTATTTTCATGGTACCAGAACCTGCAGTTATTGTTGTTCCTGTTTCACTATTAAAAAGGTCAGCTGAAAAAAACGCATACGCTATTCCTATTACGAAAAATAATAATACTATTAATATTAATCCATATAAAAATTTATTAACAGAATTTAATAATTTCATATTTATTCTCCTACTCTATTTTAATTATAATATTTTTTAACTAATTAGGCAAATAAAAAAGTGATTATTCACTTTTTTTAGGCTCTTCTTTTTTAATTTCTGGTTTTGGTAAAGCTTCTTTACGAGATAAATTTAATCGTCCTCTATTATCATATCCTTGAGCTTTAACTATTATTTGATCTCCTACTTTAACTATATCAGATGGTTTATTTACTCTTTCATGAGCTAACTGACTTACATGAACGAGTCCTTCACAGCTTTCCCATAGTTTAACGAAGCATCCAAAATCTTCTACTTTTACAACAGTTCCTTCGTATATTTCTCCAGGAATTACTTCTTTTATAACATTTTCGATCATTTCTATTGTTTTATCTATAACATTATAATCAGTGTGATAAATAATTACTCTACCATCATCTTCTAAATCTACTTTTACTGCTTCTTTATCATTTACAGATTTTACATTGCTAGCTTCTAAGATTATTTTAGTAATCATTTCTCCACCACGGCCAATTACATCTTTTATTTTTTCTGGGTCGATTGTTAACATTTTTATTTTGGGTGCATATGGAGATAATTCTTCTCTTGGTTTTTCTATTACATTAGTCATAACTTTTAATATTTTATCTCTAGCTTTTTTTGCTTCTTCTAAAGATTCTTTTAAAATATTTTTAGTTACTCCTTTTATTTTTATATCCATTTGAAGAGCGGTTATTCCTTTTTTGGTTCCAGCGACTTTAAAATCCATATCTCCCATGTGATCCTCAATTCCAGCAATATCAGTTAATATTGAATATTTTTTACCTTTTGTAATTAACCCCATAGCTATACCAGCAACTGGTGCTTTTATAGGAACACCTGCAGCCATTAAACTTAAACAGCCTGCACAAATACTTGCTTGAGAAGATGAACCATTACTTTCTAAAATCTCACTTACTATTCTAATTGTATAAGGAAACTCTTCTTCAGATGGAACTACTTGTAATAAGGCTTTTTCTCCTAATGCTCCATGACCGATTTCTCTTCTACCTGGCGCGCCATATCTTCCGGTTTCACCTACTGAAAATTGTGGGAAATTATAGTGAAGCATAAATCTTTTAGAATCTTCTATTCCAAGTCCATCTAAAATTTGATGTTCACCAATAGCGCCTAATGTAGTTGTTGCTAACGCTTGAGTTTGTCCCCTTGTAAATAAAGCCGAACCATGAGTTCTTGGCAAAAAATCAATTGATGCTGATAGATCTCTTATCTCATCTAACTTACGTCCATCAGGTCTTATTTTTTTATTAATAACTAAATCTCTTATTACAGATGCTTCTAAATTATCTACTACTGTTTTTATTATTTTTAATGTGTCTAGTTCATCTTCATATTGCTCTTGAAAATATAAAATAGTTTCTTCTTTTAATTTATCAATAGCAGCATAAGATTGTAGTTTATCTTTTATTTGCACTGCTTCAAGCATTTCTTTTTCTGCATATTTTGCTACTTCTTTTTCTAATTTAGTTGGTATTACAGAAAGTTCAACTTCTTGTTTTTCTACACCAACAACTCTAATAATTTCTTCTTGAAATTCACAAAGTTGTTTTACGTGTTTTTGACCAAATAGTAAAGCTTCTAAGATATCTGCTTCACTTGATTCTTTAGCTTCTGCTTCAATCATACAAATGTCATTCTTTGTTCCTGCAACTATTATGCTCATTTCGCTTTTTTCTATTTCTTCACTCGTTGGGTTTATTATATATTTTTTCCCAATTTTTCCTACCACTACTCCAGCAACAGGACCATCAAACGGAATCTTTGATATTCCTAAAGCTAGTGAAGATGCAAAAAGGGCGGTCATTTCTGGCGAATTATCAGGATCTACTGATAAAACCGTATTAATTACTTGTACTTCATTACGAAAGCTCTCATCAAACATTGGTCTTATTGGTCTATCTATTAATCTTGCTGTTAGTGTTGCATTATCACTAGGTCTTCCTTCTCTTTTAATAAATCCACCTGGTATCTTACCAACTGAATATAGTTTTTCATTATACATTACTGTCAACGGAAAAAAATCTCCAGAAGAGACGTTATCACTCATAACAGCAGCGGTTAGTACAACTGTATCTTCATATCTTACTACGACAGATCCATCTGCTTGTTTAGCTACTTCTCCTATTTCAACAGTTAAATTTCGTCCTAAAAAATCAAAGCTAAATTCTTTTCTATTCATTATCTCACTTCTTTCTTGTAAATAAAAAGACACTAAAAAGAGTAGTGCCTATTTTCTTAAATTTAATTTTTTAATTAGTTCTCGGTAGCTTACTACGTTATTTTTCATTAAATAATCTAGTAGACTACGTCTTTTACCTACTTTCATTAAAAGTCCACGTTTACTATGATAATCATGAATGTGTACTTTCAAATGTTCAGTTAATTCATTAATTTCTTCTGTTAGTATAGCGATTTGAACTTCTGTTGAACCACTATCTAGTTCTTTCTTTCCAAATTCTTTTACTAATTCTGCTTTTCTATTTTTAGATATAGCCATCAAAAATCTTCCTTCCTAAATATTTATCAGTTATATCCTAGAATGAATTCGAAGGATGAATTACAAACCAAGATTAAACTTCTACTTAATTATATTATAATAAAGGCAATAAAGCAACTAAAAAAGGAAGATATGCATTTCTTCCTTCATCTATATAAACACTATTATAGTGTATAATATATAATATGGTAGATATGACTTTTTAGAATAATCATTATGCCTAAAATTCTAACTATTAATAAACTTTGTACTAAAAACATATTATTTTTTTCTAGATGCATTGTATTAGTAATTATCTATTAATGTAATCGTTATATTGTTTAATAAAGTTTTCTAATGATTTTATTAATTGCTCAAGTAAATGAATATTATTAAAATCTCTATATTTACCATTTATTTCTAACTGAATTACATCAACATCATCTATATTATACAACTGCTGAGTAATCGCACCTCCTTTAAACTGCTTATTATGTACAATTGTCTTTATATTATTTTCTGTAAATGCTTCTTCTAGTTCTTTGATTGTTGAAAAAGAAACAGATAAATTATTTAATGTTCCAAATTCCACATCAAAATCTCTGTATTTTGATGCACCATGTAAATCAATTACTATTTTTATACTAATTCATATTCTCGTGCAATAATCCTATCATCAGAGCAATATTTTATTACATACTTCTTATCTTGTTTGCAAATTATGATTCCTATAGTTTTATCTTGATTAATCTTTCTTAAGTTTTCATCTATATAATTCATATATACTTCTATTTGACCAATATGTTCTTTTTTCAATTCTGTTGTTTTTAGTTCAACTACAACAAAACAATTATATTCATAATTAAATAATAATAAATCTATATAATTATAGTTGTTACCTATTCTAATTTTATATTCACTACCTATAAAACAAAATGAATTACCAAGTTCTTTCATAAATGATTCAATATCTTCCAAAATCAATTTTTGTAGAACTTTTTCAGATATAGTTTCATAGTTATTATTATTTCTAATTACTATCGGAGACTTAATGAAATCTTTAATATTTAATCTTTTCTTGTGTTTTAATTTGTTTTTTGTATTTTCATCTATACGACTATACTCATTGTCCTTTATTAATTCACTTAATTTTCTATAACTTATATTTCTATCATTAACTAAACTAATATAATAATTGATTTCATCTTCATCAGATAATACCATTAATTCTGTTATGTGACTCCAACTTAATTTGGTCGGCATTGCCGACCATTTTAAATTAGTCACAAAATTATAAAACTGTCTATATCTTCTAAGCGTTCTTTCATTATATTTTTTATTTAATTCTATTTTTAATTTTTGAGCATAATCGCCAATAACATTTTCTCCATAATGTTTCCCTGCTTCACTTAATATTTTTCCAACATTATAATAAGCATTTAAGTCACTTTTATTAATTGAATAATTCTTTACTTTTCTATTTATCTCATTATTTATCAATTCATTCTTTATGTCATTATAATAATTCATATTTATTCCTTTCTATGGTGCACAAGCTTCAATTTCTAATTTATTATTTTTAATTTTAAACATAATGCTTCCATCTTGATCTGTTCTATAAATCTTACTACTTTCTAAATTATCTAATACATTATCATTTGGATGACCATATCTATTATTCTTACCAACACTAATAATAGAATATTTAGGGTTTATTTTATTAATGAACTCTTTACTTGTGCTTGTCTTAGAACCATGATGTCCTACTTTCAAAAAATCTACATCATATATATTATGTTTTTGTAATATATCTTTTTCTACTTCTTTACTTGCATCTCCCATAAATAAAAATTTATAATTATTATAATTTAAATAAATAACACTGCTATTATCATTTTCATTGTTATATTCTTTCAAGTTCAGAAACTGCAATTCAAATTTTTTGGCTTTTAATTGCTTTATGCAAGTATGGTACTTTATATTTTTATTTTTTAATATCTTAATTAAATCTTTTTCTAGTTCATTATATTCCCCGCAGTTAAAAAAAACATTTTTCACTTTGAAGTTATTTACTAAGTTTATAGATTCTCCCATGTGATCAAAATCACCATGAGTTAAAATTAATGAGTTAAGTTTTGCAATTCCTAAACTTTTAAAAAACACTATTGTAGTATTACTAATATTATAGTTATATAATCCTCCTGTATCAATTAATATGTCTTCTTTTTTGTTATGAATTAATATAGAATCTCCTTGTTTAACATCAATATAATAAACATAGATATCATTGTTTAATAGTGGTTTCATTTTAAAGCTACATATTAATATTAAGCTCATTAATAAGTAATTTTTATTTCTAGAATAGATATAAGTAATAATTAATATATAATATATTAAAATGAATATTATATTTACTTTAGGGATAATTATATTAAAAATGTTTAAATGAATTAATAACGAATTTATTATTTCCATTAATTTAATTAAAATATAAAACAAAGGTTCAAAAAAAGGTATTATAATTGTTATTAATGATAAAGGATAAATAAGCAAAGTTACTAAAGGAACAAATATTAAATTATTTATAGGAGACAATAAATTAATTTCATAAAAATTCATTATAGTTATAGGCAAGCTGAATACAAAAGCCATAAAGCTTGTGTATAACAAAGATACAATATAGTTTTTTTTGTTTTTTTTAGTACTTATAATTAAACCGTAGGTAGTCATAATTGAGTATTGAAATCCTAAGTCAAATATTATTAAAGGATTTAAAAAAATTAATACTGCTGCTGTTAAAAACAAAACATTTTTAATACTAATATTAAAGTCATTTAATTTATTAATCGTTAAAAAAATAAAAAATATTAAGCTTCGATAAACACTTGCTGAAGAATTAATAATTAATGAAAATAAAATTAAAAAAATTATTATTATTAAGTATTGTAAGTTCTTTTTTATTTTTATTTTTTTAAAAAAGAATAATAAAGATGCTGCTAAGAGATTAATATGCATTCCACTTATTGCAAATAAGTGAACCACTCCATTAATTTGATAATCTTTATATGTGTTTTCATTTATTTCTTTTTTATCTCCTAATATAAAAATGTTTAAATAATCACTAGTATATTTATAACTTGTAATTTTCTTATTAAGATAATTTCTAAAAGTTAAGATTATATTTTTATTCTCAGAAAGTACCTCAATCTTATTAATTTTTATTAAATAGAAAATACGGTGGTTATTTAAATATTTTTTATAATTAAATGTATTAGGGATAGTATTATGTTCTGGTAAATATAAGCTTCCATAAACTCGGATTTTCATTCCTAACTTTAAATCTAGATTTTCTTTTGGAAAGTAGTATCCTCTTATTTTTTCTTTACCTTTTATTTCTAATGTTATTTTATCATTTGAAGAAATTATTGTAGTAATATATCCTTCTATAATATTATCATTTATATTATATTTACTATCATATTTAATAATGTATATTTTGAAAAAAGCTAGTAATAAACTAATAATTAATAATATATAATATATATTATTAGACTGTAATAAAATTTTTAATCTTAGCAAAAAGAATTTCCCCAATACCTTTTACTAACAAAATATCCTCTATATTATGAAAATGATTGTCAACTCGGTAATTAATGATATTATCAGCAATAGTAGGACCAATTCCAGTAATAGAAATAAGTTCTTCTTTTGATGCTGTATTAAGATTTATTTTAATTATTACTTTAGTGGTTGGTATTGTTGTTATAATATTTTTTGTTGTTGATATAGGCGGTTTTGTAGTGTTTATTATCTCTTTTTGACAAGATGTCTCTACTTTACAAACACATATAGGGCAAGTAGTTGGTTTATCCTTTATACTAGGTATATAAATCACCATTTCATCAGTTACTTTTTTACTTAAATTTATGTTATTTAAATAAGCATCTTTATTAAGACCTCCTGCTAGATTTATTATTTCATATATATTATTATTATTTATTTCATACACTCCGGGATTTTTGACTTCACCTTTTATATCACAAAACATTAAACTTAAAGACAAAATTATATTAATCATACTGTTATTTGTCCTTTTAACTTTTCATATATTGTTAAACCTATTCCAGTAACATTTGTAAGTTCTTCAATCGATGTAAAATATCCATTTTCTTCACGATGTTTTATTATTGCTAAAGCTTTTGATTCTCCTATACCATTTAAGGTTATTAATTCTTCTAAATTTCCTGTATTAATATTAATTTTTGTTTCTTTTTTATTTTCTTCGACATAACAATTATTTACTTCTAAAACCTCACAATTACACTTTGTATCACAATTTACATTCTTAGAGCCACTTTTTATTTCATTATTAGTATATATATAGACTACCATTTCACTAGCTAATTTTTGACTTAGATTTATATTACTTGTATTTCCGTTTTTGGATAGGCCACCCGCTTTTTCTATAGCGTTAAATACTCTATCTCCTGTCTTAAATTCATATACTCCTGGATTTATTACCGCTCCTTTTACATCAACATAGAATAAAGATTTAGTTGCTGTTGTTGTAGTTTCTTCTGCTAAATAAGTATAATCATCAAAGTCTAAATATATATAGCTAATAAAAGTTAATATAATTATAATAAATACTCCACAAATTATTAAATATTTTTGATATGTTTTCAAATAAAAAACCTCCTATTAATATAAGTTATAATTTGAGGTTCTTTTTCCTTTTTTATTTATGAGGTTTTAAAATTATTATAGAAATTAAATTATCTTTTATTAATTCTAATACTTGTTTTGCTGTTTTATAATTTAAAGCTTTATAATAGTTATATATATCTGTTATATATCTTCCATTATTTAAAATATCATCTTGGATATCATTGTTAATGAGTTCTATTTCATCAAAACTCATTATTAAGTTACTTATTGAGCTTTTTACTTTTCGATTAATCTCTTCTTCTGAAATAGTTAAACTATTTAATGTTTCCTTAATTCTTTTTATAAAATAATCTGGATAATCTGTTGAAGACATTACTGCTTGAATAGCATATTCTTCTGTTAAAGTTAAAAAAGTACTAATAGAGTCTGTTATAATTCCCCCACTTAATAACTCTTCTTTTAACAAAGATGTCACTCCAAAATTAACTCTCATAATTAAATTAATATATAATCTTAGTTCTAAATCATCAAGTTTTAATGCTTTGAAGTTTGATTTAGGAATTTTTAATGCTATGGTGACTTTTTCTTTATCAACTGGCATCTCTTTTTCAAAATATTTGTTTTTAACTTTATTAGGTTCTTTTACTTCTTTTATTATAGGCTTATTATATTTTGGAAAATTAAAATTTTTTAAAGTATCAATAGTAATAGCTACTACTTCCTCTGGTTTAAAATTACCAGTTACTATTAAAAACATATTCTCTGGATGATAAAAAGCTTCATGTGCTAAATATAAATCATCTGCTGTCATTTTTTTTATATCATTTATGGTCCCACTTATTAAATGTTGTCTTTCATCTTTTATAAATATATTTCTAAACATTCCATAGACTATCTCAGATGCTGGATTATCACTAATCATTTTAATTTCTTCTGTTATAATTCCTTTTTCTCCGTTTACTAATTCTTTAGTAAAATAGGGAGTAAAAACAAATTCTAATAAGTAAGATAAGTTTTCTTTAAATTTAGTATTAGCAAAAACTTCGTAACAAGTAACATCAAAAGATGTAAAAGCATTAACATTAGATCCCATTTGACTAAAATAATCATGAGCGCTTGTACCATCTGGCATATTAAAAAGAAGATGCTCTAAAAAATGAGCTATGCCTTTAGGTTGGTTATAGTTTTTTCCATTATATTTAAAATTAGTATGAATAGAACCGAACTTAGTGTTTAAAGTTGCATAATAATTTTTTACTTTATAATTAGGTAACATTATTATTTTCAAACCATTATCTAAAGTTTCGGTGTAAACATATTCACCGGTTTTTTTTATGACTCTTTTTTTCATTCTTCATCACCACCTATTAAAGAATGAATAGTACTTATTGATATTTTTTTACTTAGATTATAAAGTTCTTCTATAGAAACATTTTTAAATGTTTCTATTCTTGTTTCATAATCATCTAAATCACTCGTATTACGATAAAAGTAATTATCAACGATTTTACCAATATTATCCATATTCATTGTAAGAGCAGAGATTATTAATTCTTTTGATTTTTTTAATTCTTCTTCTGTGATTTTATTTGTCATATCATTAATAGCTTGTTTTATTAACTTAATAGCTTTTTCCTCAGAATTAATATCGACTGCTGTTGATATCAAAATTAGTCCATCGTATTTTTGATACATAGAATTCACATTATAACAAAGAGAGTTTTCTCCTCTTAAGCGACGAAATAATTTTGTTTCTAGTGAGCCTCCACCTAAAATTAAGTTATAAATATTAGCAACGTATTTTTTCTCATATTCAGATAATTTAGTTAAACTTAAAATCATAGTTATATTTGTTTGGGAATAAATAAAGTTTTCTTTTTTTATTACGGGTTTTCTTTTAGCGTTTTCAACATAAAAAGAAAATTCATGGTTTTTTATTATATCAAAATTAGCATACTTATTTATTATTTCAGAAACTTTTTCCATATCTAAGTCTCCAATAATATAAATATCAATAAAATCATTTTTTAAAACTTTTTCATAGTATTTATATAATGATTCTGGCGTAACGTTTTCTAAATCAAAAAGAGATCCGATATTACTATAACTTGATGGTGTGTTTTCTCCTAAAGTTTTAATAGCTTCTAAAATAGCGTATTTTTTGGGGTTTTCTTGCACTGATTTGATGTCTGCTTCTGCTCTTTTTTTTATTATTTCTAATAATTTATTATTAAATTCTTTATTTGTTGCTAGAGGATTAAAAATCATATCAAATGGGAGCTTTAAAGTTTCTTCTAATACTTTTTTTTCAGTATATTTTGGATTTATAAAGTCTAAACAAACATTAGTTAAAATAGCATTTCCCACTTTACTAGTTACACTATATAATGAAGCGTTATATAAATCTTCTAATCTTAATGTTAAACTTCTTTTAGTTTCAAAATCTTTATTTGATTCTGTAAGAAGATCAAAAAGGATGTTTCTTTTAGTGATATCTTCTTTCACTACATTATTTCTAAAAATTATTTCCATATGACAAAGTTTAAATTTATCTGTTTTTATTGTATGAAGTGTGAATGCTCCATGTTTTTCTTCTTTATATACCACTTTTCCACCTCATTTACTAGTATATGTAAAACTGTTTTTTTTATAATGTAATTATATCATAATTTTTGGTATAATTTGTATAAGAGGTGTTAAAATGGAAGCGGTTCACATGAATAGTAAAAAAGAAGAAATTGCAGATATAGTATTATTGCCAGGAGATCCATTAAGAGCTAAGTATATAGCGGATAACTTTTTAAATAATGTAAAGCTAGTTAATAATATTAGAAACATGTTAGCATTTACAGGTTATTATAAAAATCGAAAAATCACTGTTATGGGAAGCGGAATGGGAATTCCATCAGTTGCAATATATGCTCATGAGTTATATAAGATTTATGATGTCAAAAAAATCATTAGAATTGGCACTGCTGGTGCGTATAGCCCGGAAGTTAAAGTTAGAGATATTATTTTAGCTACTAACGCGTACTCTCCTTCTAATTTTGCTTATGGATATAGAAAAATAAATTCACATTTAGTTAATGCATCTGAAAAATTAAATAAACTAATTATTGAGACTGGTAAAACTTTAAATACAAAGATAAAAACCGGAACTTTATTTACTTCCGAAATATTCGACGTTTATCAAAATATAGATCATTTAAAAGAAGAAGTACCTCAAGAAATAAAGCCTCTTGCTAGTGAAATGGAAGCTTTTGGATTATTCCATTTAGCAGAAGTTCACAATAAAGAAGCTGCATGCATTGTTTCTATAAGTGATAGTAAATTTGAAGAAAATGTTGATTTATCACCTGAAGAAAGACAAACAAATTTAAATCAAATGATAACTTTAGCCCTTGAGACTGTTGTAAAAGAGTAAAACTTACTCTTTTTTATATCGATACTGTAAATAATTTTGTTTAAATGAAAATCTTTCCGTGATAAAATAAAGAAAAAAAAAGAAACAATTGTTGTTTTGCTTCTAATATCATGGTTAGACCATTTACACAGAAATTTTACTCTCGCGAACTCTCTAATAAAATATAATTATTAATAACATTTAAGGATGTTTTATTATCCTCCTTTCTTACAAAATCACTTTTTTTAAACTATTTCTATCCAAAAGTAAATAGCACTTTCAACATTATTGTATGTTCCTGTAATTCTTACCAAATATTGGCCTTTATCAGAAAAGTAACTACTTATATCTTCACTAAATTCACCAGAGTAAGCTATTCGCTCACCTCTGCGAGTTTCTTTAATTAACAAAGTATATTCTACATCACTTATTTCTTTTTTTAGTGGATTTTTGGTATTTCCAACACAGGTAACAAGGATTTTTTTGTTATTCTGCGTATTATAACACTTGTAAGCTTGTATACCCAAATCTATAGTTGCACCTAGTTCATATTTTATATACATATTGTAATCATTTTGATAATAAACATGATTACTGAAAATCTTCAATTTTAACACAAAAGGAATAATTGTTATGCTTTTGTATTCTTCTACTCCGGCAGTTATAGGACTATTATTTAGTTCAACGATATACAATCTATTTTTATAAAAGGCACAAAAAAACTTGAATTACACTAATTCAAGTCTTACTTCTAAAGCATCATCGCCTCTGCGTTCTTTAAGTTTAATTATTCTTGTATATCCGCCTGCACGATCTTTATATCTAGGTGCAAGTTCATTAAAAATTTTATTTACTACTTCTTTATCATTATGTAAAAAAGCAAGTGCTCTTCTTCTAGCTCCTATTGATCCATCTTTACCATAAGTAATCATTTTATCGACGAATTTTCTTACTTCTTTAGCTCTAGCTTCAGTAGTAACAACATATTCATAATTAATTACATCTTTGGTAAGTCCAGCTAATATACTTCTTCTAATACGAGTTTCTCTACCTAATTTACGATATAACATATACTTACCTCTTTCTAATCACGGAACTTAAGTCCCATTTCATTTACTTTATCCATTACTTCTTTTAATGATTTTTTTCCTAAGTTACGAATTTTTGTAACTTCTGCTTCTCTTTTGTCAATTAAATCTTGCATTGTATGAATACCAGCTCTTTTTAAACAATTATAAGCTCTTACTGAAAATTCTATCTCTTCTATTGGAGTCTCTAATGTCTTTGTTATAATATCTACTTTTTTCTCAGCAATAATACCAGTAATATCAGCAATATTATTTAAGTCACAAATTATTTCTAAATGTTCGATTAATATTCTTGATGCTAAAGCCATAGCTTCCTCTGGTGATAATGATCCGTTCGTGTGAACTTCTATTATCAACTTATCATAATTTTCATTATGTCCTACTCTTGCATCCAATCTTTCATAACTGACTCTTTCAATTGGAGAATATAACGAATCTATTGGAATTAAACCTTGAATAGCATCTCCTAGAATTTTTTTATTCTCGTGAGCATCAACATATCCGCGTCCATTTCCAACAGTCATCTCCATATCAATAGAGCCGCCTTTTACAACGTTGCAAATTACTAAGTCAGGATTGATAATTTCTATATCAGCATCTCTTTCAATATCACCTGCAGTAATAACGCCTTCTTTGTTTGCAATTAATCTTAATTTTTTATCTTCTTTACTATGATTTTTAATTACTACACTTTTTAAATTTAAAACAATAGTAGTCACATCTTCTAAAATTCCATCTATTTTTTGAAATTCGTGCATAACTCCGTCTATTTTAACACTTGTAATTGCTGAACCTGGCATTGAAGATAACATTACTCTTCTTAAAGCATTTCCAATAGTTGTACCAAAACCTCTTTCTAAAGGTTCTAATTCAAATCTTCCATAATTATTTTTTTCAATATACTCTGTTATTTTATATTCTGGTTTCTCAAAACTCATATACAATTCCTCCCTTAATTTCTTGGACGTTTTGGCGGTCTGCAACCGTTATGCGGTATTGGTGTTTCATCGTTTATTGCTGTGATTTCTAATCCTGCTGCTTGCAGTGCACGGATTGCGTTTTCACGTCCTCCGCCTAAACCTTTTACAAAAACTTCTACTTTTTTTAAACCTGACTCCATTGCTGTTTTAGCTGCTTCTTCTGCTGCAAGTCCAGCGGCAAATGGAGTTTTCTTTTTTGATCCTTTATAACCAATTGTTCCAGAAGATGCCCAACTAATTACGTTTCCATGAACATCTGATAATGATACAACTGTATTATTATAAGTTGAATGAATATGTGCTTGCCCTTCAGGGATATTTTTTTTAACTTTTCTTTTTCTTCTATTATAAGCCATAATTTACCTCCTATTTACCTGTTTTTTTCTTATTTGCAACTACTTTACCTCGTCCTTTACGAGTACGAGCATTGCGACTTGTTCTTTGACCATTTACTGGAAGACCTTTTCTATGTCTTCCTCCTTGGTACCGCCAAGATGGAGCAGGCGGCAGAGCAACTGGCGTTTGAAAAGGCGGCCCTGTACCGCGACCAAATCAAAGAAT
>JAQUDY010000096.1 GCA_028685445.1 Bacilli bacterium | reverse complement strand
AAGAAAAATACAAAGCATAAAAAAAAAAAAAATATTCCAAAGAAAAAATCTAAAAAGAAAAAATCTAAAAAGAAAAAATAATAACTTCCAAAAAAAGTCGAATTTTAAAAATTCGACTCAGGAGGTTAAAATAATAAATATTATTTGTAATAAAGATTTTAATAAAAAGAAATTATATAGGAAATTGTATTATTTTACTTGCTGATATTATATATTATTCTTTATATATATAATTGAATAGTAAAGTAGCACATTTTTATAAATTTAGAATATTTAAATGCAAAAAACAAAAAAAAGTTATAGGGAAGTGAAATAATTGATTAATTTATTAAAGGGAGTTATAGGTGGTATAGGTAATATTATTCCAGGATTAAGTGGAAGTGCTTTATTAGTAATTTTAGGTGTATATCAAAAAAGTATTGATGCTATCACAGAAATAGTAAAATTTAGGAATCTTAAAAAAAACATCCTATTTTTAATTCCTATTGGAATTGGGATTATTATTGGTACTGTTTTATTCGGAAATGTTTTATTAGCGTTATTAGATAAGTTTCCAATGCAAACTTCATATGCTTTTGTAGGTTTTTTAATTGGGACAATTCCATTATTATTTAAAGAAGCCAACAAAAATGGATTTAATTACAAATTTATGATTCCTTTAATAATTACATTATTTATTGGACTTAGTATGGTCCTATTAAAAGAGTATCAAGGTACCAAAGTTGCAGATTTAAATTTTATGGAAGGTAACTTACTTGGATTTGTGTTAGCTGGTTCTACGATAATACCAGGAATAAGCGGCACTGTGCTGCTTAGTATGCTTGGTTATTATGATTACTATCTATTAGCAGTTTCGACGGTAAATATAGTTGCTTTATTACCGATCTTATTAGGTTTAGGATTAGGTGCTCTTATTTTCGTTTTCTTAATAAGTTTTTTATTAAAAAAATATTATGGTTATACATATTATGCAGTTTCTGGTTTTTGTATTGCAACAATACCTGCAGTTGTAAGAGGAAGTTTAGGGTTTGATTTTAATACATTAATAAGTCTTATCATTGCGCTTTTTGCTTGTTTAGTAACTATTAATATCGGGAAAAAAAGTAGTGAAAATTAATTTTAAGATTCAGCTACTTTATTTAATTTTTTTAAATTTATAACTTTGATGTTGTTTCTTTCTAATTTGATTAAGCTTTCGTTTTCAAAGTATTTTAACATCCTACTTATTACCTCTCTAGCAGACCCTAACTCATTAGCTATTTTTTCATGAGTTATTCTTAAATTATTATCATCGTCTATATGTTCAATTAAATAGTTTGCAACTCTTTTATCTAATGAATGAAAGACAAATTGTTCTAATATCCAGATAGTATCAGAAAATCTGGAAGATAAAATATCACTAGCATAATTAGAAATTACTGTTGATTTTTCTAAAATTTGATTATACTTTTCTGTAGGAATTAGTATTAGTTCAACATCTTCTTCACAAATTAAATTAATATCGAAATTAATATCTTTCATAATACAACCAGCGGAAAACAAACAAATGTCATTTTCGAGTAATTTATAGAGTGTAATTTCTTTTCCAGCATCAGATGCCAAGTATGCTCTAATGATTCCTTTTTTTAATATTATTAACCCGAGACATGAAGCGTCTCTGCTTTGCAACATTTCATTTTTTTTAAAATTGATTACTTTAGAAGCGCTAATTAACTCGCTTTTTTCATTCTCGTTTAATTTATTCCATATTTGAAAACTGTTTTTTAATGTTTCTTGAATATTCATTTGAATCACCATTTAAATTATAACATAAATTTTCTTTGTAACTAAGTCACAGAATTAAAAAAAAATTTATCATATAATGTAATGGATTGAAAGGAGTGAAACTATGGAAATCTTATATTTAAATAAAAACAACTTTGATGAAGCTATATTAAACTCAGATGAAAAAAAATTAGTGGTTTTTTATGCTGATTGGTGCCCACCTTGTAAAGCGTTAGGAGTAGTCTTAGATAAATTTGATTATGATAAAGATATTACTATTGCAAAGGTTAATATAGCTGATAATGAAGAATTAACAGAAAGATATAATGTCTATAGTGTACCAACATTACTTTTATTTGAGAATAAAAAAGTAATTAAATCAGACACTGGTTTCAAATCAAACGAATCGCTTAAAAAATTTATAGAAAATTAGGAGGAAAAAAAATGGAAGAAAAAGAATTTTATAAAATGCCATTAATTGGTGATGTAGCACCAAGCTTTAAAGCAGTTACTACACAAGGAGAAATAGATTTTCCAAAAGATTATAAAGGTAAATGGGTTGTGTTTTTTTCACATCCTGCTGACTTTACACCAGTTTGTACTACGGAGTTTATGGCTTTTGCTAGTATGGCTGATGATTTAAAGAAATTAAATACCGAATTGGTGGGTTTATCAGTAGACTCATTATATGCACACATTGCTTGGTTAAGAAAAATTCAAGAAATTGAATATAAAGGAATGAAAAACGTAGAAGTTAATTTCCCTTTAATAGAAGATATAAAAATGGATGTATCTAATAAATATGGAATGATTCAACCAGGACAATCTAATACTCAAGCAGTTAGAGCTGTATTTATTATAGATCCAGAATCTAAAATTAGAACAATACTTTATTATCCATTATCAACAGGAAGAAATATGGATGAAATTAAGCGAATTATTTTGGCTTTACAAAAAGCAGACAAAGATAATGTAGCCACTCCAGCAGATTGGCGTCCTGGAGATGATGTAATTGTACCAACAGCAGGATCATGTGGTGTTGCTAAGGAAAGAATGGATGATGAATCAGGAGATATTTACTGTCTTGATTGGTTTATGTGTTTAAAAAAAGACAAGGAATCTTAGAAAGTTAAGATTCTTTTTTTTGCATATGCTATAATAAAAAATCAAAAGAGGCGATAAAATGCAAAAAAACATAATTAAAAAATCTTTATTATCAAGAGGCATAGCTTTAATAATAACGTTTTTTATTATAACTAGTATCATTCCATCTAAAAAAAGAAGTAATGGTACTAAAAAATTGTACAGTAATGATAAAGTAACAATTGTAACTTATAATATAGGAGATTGTACCTATGGATCGGCAAATTTCACTACAAGCAAAAGTGATGCTAAAAAAAACTTGAATAATATTATATCTTTAATAGAAGAATCATCTTATGATGTTTGTTTACTTCAGGAATCTAATTGGCTTAATATCACTAATTATTTTATTAATCCGAGCAAAAAAATATCATCACATTTTAATGATCAAAGCTTTATTTATGGTTCTAATTCAAATATATTAAATGTTTTTGATAGTGGAAATATGACTATGACAAAATATGAATCAACAAATAAGCGATTAAAAGTTCCAATAAAAGGAGAAGGATTAATAAATGATAAATTTTATGTCCATAAATTATTAATTGAAACAAGAATAAAAATTTTTGAATCAGATAATGAACTAGTTATATATAATATTCATTTAGCTCCTTTTTCTAACAATCGTTTAGTGAAATTAGCTCAAATTAAATACATATTAGAACTAGCCAAACTTGAATATGAATCAGGAAACTTTGTTGTAGTTGGTGGGGACTGGAATACAAATTTATCAACAAAAGACCAAGAAAAACAATCTTTAAATTTAGAATTAAAAAAAATATTTGGAGATGATTTATGGAAGTTTAAAAGATTAAATAGTTTTACTTTTCAAGGTAAAGATAAGAAAGGGAATATAGTAAATAAAACGATAGACGGATTCTTATTTTCTCCTAATATTAAAGGTAATGTCCAATCCTTAGAAAATTTTGAACATAGTGATCATAGCCCAGTAGAATTAAAATTAAGCTTAACAAAAAATAAAAATAATAACTAAAACGATTAAAAGCATAATAAAAGGATAATTTTTAGATCTTCT
>JAQUDY010000003.1 GCA_028685445.1 Bacilli bacterium | reverse complement strand
TTTAGTTTTAGAATAAATAATATTTATTAATATATAAATTACTCCTAAAATTAGAAACTTTGGTATAACATACAAAACCCCTTTTAATAAAACATTTCCACTAGTTATGCCTCTAGGCATATCTATATGAAAAATAATTTGTCTTAAATCAATAGAACCAAAAGTATTATAAATATAATATTGAATAATTATAAGTAGTACTCCTAATAAAAATAAAAAATGAAATATTTGTTTTTTAAACTTTTTCATCAATAGCCTCTGTAACTATTTTATCAAAAAAACAGACTATTATAAAGTCTGTTTTTAATAGTTTTACTTAATTATTTTATTATAAAGATTAGCAGCGGTTTCTGGACTGTCTACTCCTTCTTTGTTTTTGACTGGCGCAAATATTTCTTCTCTCTTTCCTTTTAATAATCCTATTTTATCTACATATGAAAATATATCAAAAATAAAAGTTTCATATTTATAAGCGTTTTCTATTTCGGGAATAATTAAATCCCCATTTTTATTTAAATATTCTGTTTTCTTTAAAGCGGGATAATAATTTAGTTCTTTTTTTGCAGCTTCTTCTAATATGCTAATATGAAAAAGATTTGATAAGGTATGAATATCTTTATATATTAAGTTATTCTTTTCATCTTTTAAATTATTCATTTCATCAGACATAAATATATATTCAATCACTCCTGGCTTATCATCTAAATAACCAAATACTCCTACTTTTTCATTAGGATCTTTTTTAGTAATAGTTTTAGAAACAATTTTATAATTATTCTTAATTGCAAAGCCAATCAAATCCGGATTATCTACAGGCAATAATATATTGTCAATTCCACCTATAAAAATCCATTTTATATTATCACTTAACATTTTTTTTAAAATATTGCTTTTAGCTAAAGAAGAAAATACTCCTCCACTTCCGTTAGCACCCATTTTCATATTTGATTTACTCGACATTATAATTTTTCCATTAATATCAAGCATAGGTAATTGATCTTGCATAAAAAAAGTTATTTTTTCTTTTGGATAGTTGAAATAATCATTTTTCTCAAAGAATTTAATTGTTAAATCATTATTTTCAATGCTAGTCATAATAAACCATGGAATATATATGTTTGTTTTTTTATAAATATTTTTTAATTTATCACATTGTAATTCAAACAAAGATTTGTTAATACCATAACCTAAAATATAAGTACCTTTAGGTCCATTATGACCAAGTCTCGTTCCTTGTCCGCCAGCCATTGTGACTAACGCAAATTCTTTTCGAAAAATAGATTGTAATCCTAAATCAAAATATTCATCAGTAGTCTCATGGCTAGTCATAGATTTGAATTCTTTTTGTTGTTTAATTATATTATTATTTTTTTTAAATAAATTATCAATTAATTGAAAATCAATGGACTTAATCTGTTTTTTTAAACTCGCTTTTTCTTCATTATTTAATTTGTTATAAAAATCTAATAAATGTTCTTGATTATAATTTTTCAATACACCTTTTGTTTTCTCCATATAATCACCATAAATATATTTTATCAAAAAAACAGACTATTATAAAGTCTGTTTTTTTATTTTAAATTTTCTTTAATTTGAGTTGTTGATATTCCTTCAGTACGATCTAAGTATTGTACATCACAATATTCACGTAGATACTCAAAACGTTCACTTCCAGCCCAATCTCCACCCATAACAACAACATCTATATTATGAGTTTTTATATCATTTGGCTTTTGTTCCCAATTTTCTTCTGGAATAACTAAATCTACATATTTTATTGCTTCTAACATTTCTTTACGAACATCATAACTATAATATGATTTTTTACCTTTAATATCATTAAATTCATCAGTAGAAATAGCTACTATTAAATAATCCCCTAAATCTTTTGCTCTTTTTAATAATCTAATATGTCCATAATGTAATATGTCAAATGTTCCATATGTTAAAATAACTTTCATAATTCCTCCACTACTTCTTTCTATGCATAAATTCTTCGTACTCTTTTAATACTTTTTCTGGTTTTCCTTTTAATTTCACTTTACCATCATGAATCCATAACACCTCATCACACAGCTCTTCTAAAGTACTTGTAGTATGAGACACTATGATAACCGTTCTGCCATCGGCAAATATTAGTTCCTTCATTTTATTATAACTCTTTTTCCTAAATTGTACATCCCCCACACTTAATACTTCGTCAATTAGCATAATATTTGTTTCTAAAATAGCAGTTATTGCAAACGCTAATTTAGAATACATACCTGATGAATATGTTCTAACTGGTTTATAAATAAATTCACCTAAGTCAGCAAAATCTATTATTTCTTTTTCTTTGGTTTTAATTTCTTCTTCAGTAAATCCAAGTAACAATCCAGATAAATATATATTTTCTTTTCCAGTTAGTTTTTTATTAAAACCTACTCCAATAGATAACAATGAGATACTATTATCATGGAGATCTACACTTCCTTCATCTGCTGAAAATATTCCAGCAATAGCTCTTAGTAAAGTAGATTTCCCGCTACCGTTCTTTCCTACAATCCCTAAAATTTTACCTTCTTCTAGTTCGAAAGAAACTCCATTTAGAGCTTTAAATACTTCTATTTTTTTTCTGTTTTTTTTGTTAAAGAATGTTGATCTTATAGACGTCTTCTTAAGACCTCTATAACTCACGTGTAAATCTTTAACAGATACTGCAATTTTTTTCATTATATCACCTTAGCATAACTATTTTCATTTTTATGAATTAAACTAATTCCTATATATGTTAACACAAGACCTATCCCTAACCAAAAAGCTAAACCTTGAAAACTAGGTAATTTCCCATATATAATAACTTTTCTAAACTCATTCATTAAAAACGCTACCGGATTAACACGTAATAATAAAAAAGCAGCTTTTCCTTTTAACCTAACATTTATATTATAAAATATTCCTGATAAGTAAAACACAAACTTAAGAACTATGTTAGTTAATTTTCCTAAATCTTGAACATATACCCCAAAGTGCATTAAAATGCTAGCCACACCAAAAGAAAATATATAAAAGATAGTTAATACTGGTACCATGTATAATATATTAATTGTAAAAGGAACTTTTAAAAGAAACATGATTACAAACAATATACCAAATGAAATAAATAATTTAAATAAATAAGTATAGGATTTAGCTATAAGTAAAACATATTTTGGTAAATATACCCTTGAAACTACTTCTCTATTTTGAATAACTAACTTAATGCTACCTGTTACCATTCTATTAAAAAATTCCCACACAGTTATTCCAATTAATACAAACGGAATAAAATGCTCTTCACTAGCTTTAAATATATAACCAAAAACTAATACATAAATTAACATGAAGCACAAAGGTTCAATAATCCACCATAACCAATTCAAATAAGAATCGGTAATCTCACTTTTTAATTCTGCTTTAGCAGAACGAATTGCATAGTTAGAATATTCTTTAATATTTTTTATAAATAATTTAATATTTTTCAAAGTTTTCACTTTCCTTTCTTTTAAGATAAATCAAGATTCAATTTGATCTTTATGAGCAAACCATTCTTTATAAGGGATTGGATTAAACTCCACTTCTTGCTCTATATTATAATAATACTTATATCTGCTTTGCCAATGTTTACTATCAGGGGTGGATCTCCATAAGTAATTAGAATAAGGAAGTATAGGTATGTCAATGTTTTTTGTTACTTTACTTTGATGTAAAATATAATAATTTCTTTCTTCATTAATTATATATATATATCCATAAATACTAAATAAGAACACTATTAAAACCAATGAGATTAATGCAGATATTTTTATAATGAATGTTTGTGCTTTATCTTTAAATAAATAATCTATAATTTCAATAATGAATATTATAAAAATCACATATGTACTCATAAAATTTCGTGCCCAAATTGGAGTAACTAATAATAAAGGTAATGTCATGACAACTATGCTTAATAAATAAAAAATTAACTTTTGTTTTTTATTTTTATTAGAAACAGTAAATATAACAATCAACAATATAGAAATAGCATAAATAATAGTGAATACTCCTTCAAAAAAATCAGTATACTTCAATAAAATATTCCAGCTTGGATTTAACACCTTAAACAAACAATAAATAATAAAAATCAAATTTATATTTATTGATACTAAAATAACGTTTCTCTTTTGTTTGCTAACCTTTTTTTCTTTTGCAAAAAAATTATATACTAATATTAATAAAAGACTTGTTATTATTATGTTAATGATAAAGTTACTAAATATTAATTCTTTATATATTACTCCAAAATAGTTATTATATACTCTTTTTAAAACGTCTAAGAAAGACATTGCAACAATTCTATAAAAATCATCATTATGCGCAATGCTTTGATATGCTTCATTAGAGAACATAGTAAAAGCACCTAAAGCAGCACCTAAAAAATATAATAATTTTGAAAATGCTACTTTCCGATACTTAATAAAAGAGTATATAATTACTAGTATAGATAAAATTAAATTATATATTGTTAAATGCTCTATAAATAATGCACTACTAAATCCTAAGACAAAATATAATAAGAAAGAATATTTTAATTTATCAGGTTTGTATTCATTGAATATATCTCTAATTAAATATATATAACATAGAGTCAAAAAGATAGAAATTGCATAATTACTAAAACCAGATGTCCAAGCGATGCTTTGAGAAAATATATCTTTTGGGGTTGCTAAAATAAGCATAGTAGATATTAAGAAAAAATTCTTGGTTTTATTAACAATTTTAGAAGATAAATATATTATACCAAAAAGAACTAAAGACATACATATTGACTTCAATATATTTGACCTAGTTAACAAAATAACAACTAAATTACCGAAATATCTACCATTATAATTTTTAAATAAGTCATTTAATCTATTAATACCAATATGACTTCCCCAAGTCCAGTCATCTCTAGTATACGGAAAAAGTAAAGCTAAAACAAAAAATAATATAACAATTAAAGTATAACATATAATTTTTCCTTTGTTTTGGTTAATTAGCTCCCAAAAAACGCTTTTATTATTTAAATTTTTCATTTGCACCACCACACTATATTTATTCAAGGAAAATTTTCGTTTTGATAAAGAATCAGATTAACTTAACGTTAGAAACGTTAAGTTAATTAACAAGTGTTGTTATACTTAAATAAATATTCAATTTTTCAACTCAAACGCTATATAGTAAATCAAACATTTTACGAGATAGTTATATCTTAAAATTTTTCAAAGAAAAAAATTTATTTTTTAAGATTATTAAGTAACCAATAACTACTTTCTTGTCTATTTTTTTCTAATATTTTTTCTATTTTTTTCCAATTAATGATTTTTAAATCAAATAATGATTCATCAACCTTTTCATTATCCATTATCATACGATCTTCAAGTCTTAAAAGTTTTAAAAGATCTTTCATTCTTGAAAGTCCTCTTCCCTTGTTTCCAAATACGATAAAAGGTTTTTTATTAATAATGGAAAAAATCATTCCATGATATGAATCTGTAATTATTAATTTTGAATCTCTAAAACCTTTGAGCCAGTTTTCTACTGGCATTAAACAAAGTCCATTGTTAGGTAAAATTCCTTCTGCCTTCATTTCTAACCTTTCTTCAAATTCTTTTACTATATTATGTTTATTTTGATTTGGATCTAATAAATAATAGAAAATTTCAGAAGTTTTTATGTCTTTACTTGAAGAGCTTTCTATTATTTTAGAATAATGAGTTGCTGATAATAGTAAAGTTGGGTCAAGGGTAACAGAAGAATCTTTACTTAATAATTTAACCATTTCCTTTGCGGTTTTTTCACGAACAGAAATACAATCAAATTTACTTACTAGTTTTTTTATTTTCTCAATGTTGTTTTCATTAATCCCAGCTATTTCAAGACTATCAACACCAAAACTTACTGAATATGCTATTCTTTTTGTTTTTCTGTTATTTGTGAAATTCAAAAAAAATATTCCAAATTTTTTCCAATTCCGATACCAATCTCTCCAGACTTGATCAGAGCCAACAATATATGTTTTATAATATTTTGAAGCTCTCGCATTAAAATACTCTTCATCTAAATATTTTTTAGAAAATAAAATTGTGTTTTTTCTATTTCCTACTTTTTTCCCCATTTTTAACATAAATTTAAAATTTAACAATTTAAATTTATAACCATTTTGTTTTAAAAACTGTTGCAAAGCATATCTTTGCATTAACCCCCCATAGTTATGATATCCAGATAAAGACACAATTGCACCATCATACAAAAATTTTCCTTTAATTATTCCTTTTATTTGTTTAAGTCTAGTTCTAGGTTTTATTCTTTTTAATAGTTTTTTTAATTTCGATTCAACTACTTTTTCTATTTTTTTATCTAGTTCGATATTTTGTAAATTAGTTTTTTTCATTTTAGAAAATGCTGTTAATTCAATTTTTAAACCGTCTTCTAATTTCATTAAATCACTTTGTTTCATATTAGTTATTTTTAAAATTTTATTATTATTTATAATTCTATTATACATTCTATCATAGTTAATTTGATACTCTCTACCAATTAGTTTTTTATAACTTGCTAAAGGGATAATTTTAACTCTCATACCAATAATTTTTTTATAATATTTTACTATCTCTTTCCACTTATGATGTTCTCCTGTTGATATAGTGTAAATTTCTCCATATGTCTTATTGTTTAAGACTATTTTTGCCATCATTCTTCCAACATCACCAGCCCATGACATTGTTGTTTCTTTATCTAACATTTCTTTTGGAAAAATTATTTTTTTTCCTTTTAAAGCACGGTATAAAAATTCATGTGCCTCCATAGTTCCAAGTTGAAATCTTTCTTTTGAATAAGTTATAGCAGGACGAAGAATTGTCCAGTTTGTTAAATTAGATTTTTTTAAGATATCTTCTTGTCTTGCTTTAGTTAATGCGTATTCTTCAGTTTTTAAATACTCGGTATCATTAACAACATCAAGTAGTCTTGATGTTGTTTCAACAATAGGGACTAAATCATTATTACTGTATACTCGATAAGTTGATAAAAATACATAATGCTTTGTGTTCTTTAATAAAAATCTCACCCTACTTTTGAATTCATCTGTTTTATATACCATAAAATCTACTATCGCATCAAATTTATTTTTACACAATAACCCAATTAAAAATTTTTCTTCTTTAGCGTTTCCTTTTATATAATGTAAATTTTTTTTATTTGTTGATTTTTCCTTTCGTGTTGTAACAAAAACCTCATAACCCATTTCAAGCAACTCAGGAATTAAGTAGATTCCCATTGCACCAGTTCCGCCTAATAAAAGTATCTTTTTGTTCATATTTAATTACCTCCAGTTTTTTTGGGGATAATTTTTTTAATCTCTTTTTTTATAATTTTTTTTATTGTTTTTTTATTACATTTAATTGGTCTATTTATATCCCTTAATAAGCGCAAAGCTTGTTGCTCATCAATTACTTTTGTAAATACTTCGAAAACAATAGGTCGTGTTTTTTCTTTAGAACAAAAATCTAATATGTTTTTATCGAATTCTTCTTTAGTATTAGCTTCCATATATTCAAACTTCATTGATTGCGCCCATAATTTAGCACTTCCGTTATGACCTTTTGCAGCTATATAATCATCAGTATCTGCACCCCATTGATTTTCTAATTTAGAGTTTAAACGAAATTCAACTCCTAAGCCGTTATTCACTAAAAGAATTCTTAAATTTTTAGAAATATGTTTAATCCCTAATGCATTCATATCATAAAAAAATGCTAAATCACCTAATAAAACAAAAGATAAATTTTCACGGCTTATTACAGATTGTCCTATTATAGTAGATAAAGCACCATCTATCCCAAATCCTCCAACATTTGAACTAGTTATAATACTACTATTCAATTCAAAAAAATTCATATTTCTCAAGCTATTTAAAATTCCTAAGTGTAAAATACTTTTGTCAGGTATATTTTGTGAAAGCTTCATTGAAATATATGTGTTTGAAAGTGGTAAAGTAGGAATTTTAATTTTTTTAACTTCCTTTTTTAATATTGAATAATATTTTTTTGTTTTATAATTTTTTTGATTTAAAAAATTAAAAAAAGATATTTCTGAACATTCAAAAACTTTTGTGAGTATTTCAACGCCAAGTCTATTATGAAATTTTCCGTCTTCAGAAATCCTCCATGTTGTGATATTTTTAAATAATTGAGACGCACTATATTCACCACATATAGATCCTAAATCAATTATTAAATCTGGTAAGTTTTTAGTTTGAAGCAGATCACTTATTTGTGCACTTAATATACCATTTTTCCCTACGTAAGATGATGTGTGGTCATAAAAAACAGGAATATCATTTTTAACAACAAATTTATTTATTTGTTCAATACACTCTTCACTAAAAATATTATGAGAACCCATAAAAATTGCAACCTTTTTATCATTTAATTCTGTTGATAATTTTAATGCTTTAATTTTTTCTTCATCGTAATAATCAATTTTCTGCACACTTGGAAGTTTTTCTGTTGTAAATGAGTATTCTGGGGATACCGGTACATTAATATGAACAGGACCACCACCTTTTTCTATAGCATGATGTAAAGCATAATTCACTTGAAAAACACTTTGTTTATAATCTTCATCGTTTCTTACATATGGTAATAACGCACTATATTTTTTTACATCATTTTGAGAAACTCTACGATCCGTTACTTGAGGAACTAAATCATTGTAATCTGGAGTATGATGTTGTGAGGTTAGGGCAATTATAGGTAGCTTTCTATAGAATGCCTCGGTAAGTCCTGACAAATAGTTTCTAGAAGCTGTTGCTCCAGTGCAAGAAATCACAACTGGTTCTTTAGTTATAAATGATAACCCAGTTGCAAAGTAAGTAGCACTTCTTTCATCTACGACCGAGTAAATTTCGAAAAAATCATCGTTTTGAACAGAACGAGCAATAGGAACATTAGTCGTGCCTGGAGATATAACAATTTTTTTTATTCCATATTGTTTCAACAACGATAAAACTATTTGAGAGTTTTTATCATCAGTATATTTCATTTCATCTACCTATTATCTTTCTTTTAATTTTTTTTCTGATTTGTCTTAATCTTACCATTGTGTAGTTTAATATATTTTTTTTCATAACTGTTATACTTTTTGTTGTTCGATATAAATAATATTGTTTTTCTAAAATAAAAGCTTTTTTAAATTTTTTGTTTGATTTTGTTCTTTTCAATTTTTCAATTTGAAAACTTTCGTTTTCTGTCTTTATAAAAAACTTTATTACTTTTTGGGTCTCATTTAAAGGTAATTTAACAATAAAACTAGGTTTATTAAAAGGTTTTTGTTCTTTTATTTTTTCTTCATAACTACAATCACTTGCAACTTCGATGTTTTGATAGTCAATATCATCTATAGTTGCTTTTAATATTATATTTTCTGTTAATGGTGCATTAATAACTCCTTTAATTGTAAGTATGTTATTTTCTATATATTGTTTGGTAATATATAGAATTATATTTTCTTTGATGTTAAAAACTTTTTCTTTTTTATATAATACATCTCCATTTTTATTACTCCGCAAGTTATTAAGTATTATAGATTTTTGTTTTAAACTTAATAAATAAACTTTTTGTAAATGATTAAACAAATTAAAGGAAGTAATTGAAGAAATAGAAATTAAAGTGAAAATTTTTTCTTGTAAAGTTATATACTCATTAAATTCACTTTCTGTTAATATATCTTTAGGATCTGTTGTATTATACAACAATATCCATCTAAAAGTATATAAAGCAGCGTAATCTAGATATTTTGACATTAAAGGTTTTTCTTTCTTTTTTTCTAAAATAGCTAATGTTACATTTTTTAATGTTTGAATATAAAAAATTTTGTTGAGTGTAATCCCAGTAGTAATCGAAACATCAAAATCACTATCTTGCTCAAATCTACGATAATAATATGTTCCTTTATTAACAACTCCTACCAAAGGATAATCAGAAATAATTTCACTCATATATTTTGTATCTTCATATAACGTTATAGCCTCATCAAATTTATAGTTTTTTGTTTGCTCTGTTCTAAAGAAAGCAGGTGCAACTCTTGGACATACATCATAACCTTTGGGATTTTTCAGATCATGTATAAGCAACTTTTCTTTAAATTTTTTATTAGTAGGATGTGGTGTTGTTTTTGCTCCAATGTTCATTACTTTTATTATTGCTACTACACTTTTAATAGTATTTTCTTCAAAATAATTAACAACTGAACTTAAAGAATCCTTAGAAATATAATCATCACTATCTATGAAACCAAAATACTTAGTTGTTACATTTTTAACCCCTTCATTTCTTGCAGAAGATACACCGCCGTTGGACTTCTCAATATAAATTACATTTTCTGGAAATAAATTCTGATAACTTCTACATATGTTTGAACTTGTATCAGTACTTCCATCATTTACTAAAATTAGTTCAATATTTTTCTTAAAATCTAAATCTTGAGAAATTACACTATCTATACATTCTTCTAAGTATTTTTCTGAATTATATACTGGAATAATAATGCTTATTTTTAAATTCTTTTTCATTTTATCGCCTTTTCTATTACCCTACTACTTGCTTTTCCATCATCCAAATAATTATATTTCTTATTAAACTTACTATATTTTGTAGAATGTTTTTTGTTATATTTTTCAATATTTTTAAGAATATCTACAATGTTTTTTTCTTCTTTTACAATGTCGCCTGGTAATTCATCTAAATCAATATAGAATCCTCTTAAATCTTTTTCATAATAGTCTAAATCGTACATGTAAAATATCATTGGTCTTTTTAAATTAGCATAATCAAAGAAAACACTTGAGTAATCAGTTATAAGAACATCACTTATAATATATAAATCATTAATATCATCAATATTTGAAACATCATACACAAATTTGTTATATTGCTCAAAATCAAATGTATTAGCTACAAAGTAATGAGCCCTAAACAATATTATATAATCATTAGAAAGTTTCTCTTTTAGATATTCGAAGTTCACTTCCGTTTTATAAGTATACCCCACCCCGGTGGTATGCTGGTCATCTCGCCAAGTAGGCGCATATAAAATAACTTTTTTATTTTTAGGAATATTCAATTCGTTTTTTATTCTATCAACATCTTTTTCTTCATAGTTATAAAGAAAATCATTTCTAGGATATCCCTTTTCAATTATTATATTGTTCTTGTGAAGTTCTTTTAAATTAAAAGCAGATTCAAATTTTTTACTACAAAATTCAGATGGTGATAACATATAATTATATCTCTTAGCATCGTTATCATATTTTTTTAATAATTCCTTTTTTGTATTTAAAGCATTTTTTGTATTAGTTATAATATCATGCCCTAGTCTTTTTAATGGAGTACCATGCCAACATTGAATGTAAACTTGATCTTTTCTTTTTATAATGTGCTCTGGTAACCTAGAGTTGGTTATCCAGTATTTAGCTTTACTATAATTTTTGTAATATTGTTTACCACCATATTTTACAAGTGTTATATTTTTAAATTCGTTCATAAACAAATAATCACTAGTCTTTTTAAAAGCCCATACGAATTTATAATCTTTGTATTTTGGGTCTTTCATAATTGTTTCAAATATTGCTTTAGGACTACAAGCATAATTTCTTCCCATATAAGCTTCGAAAACAATTATTTTGTCATCTGTTTTATTCACAATATAGTATTGTAAATATTTAATTCTTCTGTATATAAATAGGAGTCTTCTTAGAATTCTTCTGAAAATCAGATTCCTTTTACTATAACTTATTAAAGATTTTTTAACTTTTTTCCTCATCTACTTCTCCTCCATAATAAATTCGACTAATTTTTCTGTAACATCTTCATTTATGTTACTTACATAATCTTTTCTATATTTTTTGACTAAATTTAAATCATATTCTTCTTGTTTTATTTTTTCAATTATTTTTTTTGGTTGTTTATATATATATCCGTTAAAGTATTTATATAAATCTATATTTAATCCTGGTTTTTTTAAATATTCTTCATAATCATATACATAGAAATATAATTTTTTATTTAATAATGATGCTTCTATTGAGAATGCTGAGTAATCTGTTATTATATAATCTGCTACTGATAATATTTCTAATGATGTAAATTCTTTGCACGTATATATATTATTATTTAAACTAGATAAATCTATTTTTATTGCTGGGTGTAATTTTAAAATAATTGTATAATCTTCATCAAATCCATTAATTAATTCTTTTATTTTATAGTTATTATTTTCTCTAAATGTTGGAGCATATAATACTATTTTTTTATTTTTAAACTCTGGGTATTTTTTATAAATGTTCTGTTTATTTTCTTTTTCACTTTGCAGTATATAATCTATTCTTGGCATTCCTATTTCTATTATTTTATTAGATTCATAATTGAATGCTTCTTGATAAATGTTTTTAGTTTTCTTTGATGATGTTATTATATAGTCATAATTTTCATGTTGTTTTAAGGCTTTATTTATTTTCATTTTTTTGGATTCTTCTTTAATTTGTGAGCCGAATTTTTTAACACCACCTAAAGCATGCCATATTTGAATGATTTTTAGTTCTTTTTTATGTTTTAATACACTTACACTCAAGTTATATCCATCTATTATACAAATTTCACTTGTAGATAAATGATACATTTGTTTAAATAATATAGCATTATTTTTTATAAAAAATGTAAGTGGTTTTTTTTCTATTTTTTTAGTCATTACTACAATTTCATATGTTGGATATTTTTTTTCTAGTTCTTTTATTATTAATTTATAATCGATTGATGCGCTGTTTCCTTGTCTGCTTAAAAAAAACACTTTCTTTTTTGATTTATTAAATTTAAACAAAATGTATATAGCATTTAAAAATACAATATAAATTTTTATAATGGAAACCATATTATCACTTATTTCCAATCTATCTAAATTTCCTTTATATTGTACCATAATAAAAAACTAAATTAAAGTTTACATTTTAAGCTTTTTATTTAGTTTTCTATAAAGTTAATTAATTCATTATATAGTTCTCTTGCTGTTTTATATCCTTCCATATATGTTTGTTCTAATTTTTCTTTATTTTTTTCAATGCGTTTTATATTTAATCTTTTTTCAGGTCTTATTATAAAAACTTTGCCTTCTTTTTCTCTTTTTTCAATATACTCTAGAGTTTCATTATATTCTTTATGTCTATTTTGAACTCTTTTTATTGCTTCAGGATATGCTTTATATTTTCTTTTCATTGCTAAATATGTTCGACTATTTCTTTTTAGGTATCCTTTTTGTCTAGTAAGTACTACTACATTTTTTTCATACCCTTCTTGTTCTGCTTTTTTTATAGGTATTGAATCTGATATACCACCATCTAAATATTCTTTATTTTTATATTTTACTATATTAGAGATCATTGGTAATGATGCTGATGCTCTTATAGCATCTACATCTTTTTTAGCATCTTTTATATGAAGATATTCAGCTTCTCCTGTTTTTAAGTCTGTTGCAACAGCTAAAAATTTTGTTTTACTTTTCATAAAAGTTTTATTATCAAATAAATTTAATTTATTTGGTATTTCATCATAAATGAACTTAGAACCAAATAATTCTCCTGATTTTCTTAAGTTATTTATGCTTAAATATCTTTTATCACCTAAATAATCTAAAAACACATCTCTAGCACGATATTTTTGTTTTGATATATAGCTACAAGCATGACAAGCTCCTGCTGATACTCCAATTACTAATTTAAAATCTAATTCTTTATCTAAAAAGAAATCTAATACTCCTGCGGTAAACATTCCTCTCATGCCTCCACCTTCTAATACTAGTCCAATTTTTTTCATAAATTATTTCTCCTTTTCTTTTAAAAAAATCACTTTCGTGACTTCTTTTTTGGTTTAAATAATATATCTGTTTTAAATATCAAGAATGTTATTACAATAAGTAACCCTATATATAATAGAATTGCTGTTTTATTATCACCAAGTGTGTAAAATATTGAAATAGCTGCACATAGTAAACTAATGCCATACATTATAAACACTGTTTTTTTTGTGGACTTATTTAATCTTAATAATTGATGATGTATATGCTCTTTATCTGGTGTTCCAATACTTTTGCCTTTTATAATTCTTCTAAATATTGCTAAGACTGTATCTAAAAGTGGTAAAAATAAAATTAATATAGGAACAAACAATGATGTAACAGTTGCTGCTTTATACCCTAAAAGTGAAATTACAGCGATTATAAAACCCAAGAACATACTTCCAGTATCTCCCATAAATATAGATGCTGGATGGAAGTTAAAGATTAAAAAACCCAGTGTTGCTCCTAACATTAATAGACTTAATGTTGTATCTAAATTGCCTATTCTATTTAACATAAATGCTATTATTGCTATTGTAGCAAAATATATTGAGCTAACTCCAGCTGCAAGACCATCTAATCCATCAATAAAATTGATGGCATTTATTATAGCAGCTATAAAAATTATAGTTATTGGATAAGCAAATATTCCAAAATTAATATATATTCCAAAAGCTCCAATATCTTGAAGACAAATATTTCCATATAAAACTATCACTGATGCTGCTAATACTTGAACCATAAATTTATAAATAGCTCTTATTGATTTAATATCATCTAATATACCAAGTAGTATTATTAGAAAACTTCCTATCAAAATAGAAATCATTTGAGTAGAAATTTCACCAAAAAATATATAGCCAGTTAAAAACGCTAAAAATATTGCAAGACCACCCATTCTAGGTGTTGTTTTAGTATGAACTTTTCTTTTTTCTGGAACATCTACAGCACCTACATGATTAGCAAGCTTTTTTATGATAGGTATTAATAATATACTAGTTATAAATGTTACACCTAACATTAAAAGTATATGATGTCCATTAACAGTCCAATTCACTTAATCACTTCCTCGTATTTATATTATACACTAAAAGCAAACAAATAAAAATATAATAAAAAAACTTAATATTTAATATTAAGTAAGTATAGACCTTGTGCTGGAGCATTACTATAGTTATAGAGGTTTTCTTTTTTATCTAACATCTCTTTTATACAGATAGGTTTGATTTTTTCTTCTCCTACCATTATTAGAGATCCTACCATGTTTCTAACCATGTATTGATAGAAATTTTTACCTACAAAGTTTATGTGAATTATATTTTTTTTCTTTTTTATTTTTATTTTATAAACTGCTGTATTATAATGTTCTCGCTTTCCACATACATAAGCATCATATGAATTATATCCTAATAAATATTTACTCGCTTGTTTCATCTTTTTTATATTTAAGATCTTGTTGTAGTTATAAGTGTAGTTATTTAAAATAGGATCATATTCCCCTATGTTTATTTTATATTCATATATTTTTCTTTTTACTTTAAATCTTGAATGAAAATTATTGTTAACAACTTTAATGTTATTAACATAAATTCCTTTATCTAAAGATGAGTTCATTGCTTTTTTTAATGATTCTGGTGATATATTTATATCTAAATCAAAATGGACCATTTGATTATAAGCATGCACTTTTCTATCTGTCCTACCTGCACCTTTAATAAATACTTTTTTTTTATTTATCTTTTTTAGTGCTTTTTCTACTTCTTCTTGAACAGTTTTTTTATCTTTTAATTTTTGAAATCCATAAAAGTTACTACCATCGTATCTTATAGAAGCTAAAAATCTCATTAATAAACACTCCTATATATATCTTTTAATAGTTCTTTTTCGTCTAATGTATAATCTAACTTTGCACCTTTTTCGTTAGCTAAATCTATAAAGTTTAATATTTCTGGCTTGGGTAGTAATCCTTGTTTAATAGCACTTAGTATTTCTCCTTGATATTTTATTATATTATTTTTCATAATAATTATTTTCTTAGATATTTTATTTAAGAATAATGTATTTTTACTTAGAATTATTATTTTAATTTTTCTTTCTAAGTTTATATTTTTTAAAAATCTAACTATTGTATTTAAATATTTTTCATTTATTCCAATTTCAAAGTTATTTAAAATTATAAGCTCTGGATTTAAACTTATAATTTTAATTAATGTTAAAATTTTTAGTTCTGTAGTTGATAATTCTTTTATTTTTTTATTATTTATATTTTTACTTAAATTAAACTTTTCTAATAAATTAACTTCATTTTTTAAATAGAACTTAACTTTAACGTTCGAATTTATTTTTATACTTTCTACATCATTAACCAAAGTTATTAAATCACTATATTCTCCTACCAAACCTATTATGTCTTTATTCTTTAAATAATTATTACTAATTTTTTTTATGTACATTACTTCCATATAGCCTCCACTAAAGATTTATTATTATGATACTTTTTATCTAATAAATCATAGTAGTTTAAACCTTGGCTTAAGGAAGTTGCAAAGGGAGGTTCAAAGCCTATTTCTAAAAGTAGTTTATCATCATTTAATATTTCATTAGTTTTAGAGTATTTTACTACTTTATATTTATCTAATACGACAATATCAGTTCCCAGTAATAATTCATCAGACATACTAGTTACATTTAGAATGACTACTTCATTCTTTTTAGCGTATTTTAGGACTTTTAATTTGTTTTCTATAGATAGGTAGCTTAGTATATTATCTAAACCTAAAACAGATGGTTTAATTATTAAAAAAGATAGTATTTTGATAAGTGCTGCTTCTTCTGTTGTTAAGTATTCTATTTTTATATCTATTAATTCTTTTAAATTAAAATATTTCTCAAAGTTTTTAACTTCTAAATAAGATATTTCTTTTTTAAAACCTAAAAGACTTTGATAATACA
>JAQUDY010000095.1 GCA_028685445.1 Bacilli bacterium | reverse complement strand
TAAAAAATATAGAAAATCACGAAATTGATATAATTTTGCGAACAGAAATTATATCTAAAGGTCTTGATTTTCCTAAAGTAACGTTAGTAGGAGTACTTAACGCTGATGAGTCCCTTTCTATTCCTGATTTTAGAAGTGGAGAATATACTTTTAGTTTATTATCTCAAGTATCTGGTAGAGCAGGTAGGAGTAATGTACCTGGAGAAGTTATTATTCAAACATTTAATCCTGATGATAAAACTTTAAATTTTGTAAAAGAAAATAGCTATAAAAAATTATATGATTATGAAATGAATATTAGAAGAGTTCTAAAGTATCCTCCATATTTTTATCTAACATCAATAAAAATAACTTCAAAAGAATATGAAGCAGCATCAAAAGAAGTTACTAAGACTGCTAACTATTTAAAAAGAGTTTTAGGAGATAAAGTGATTATTTTAGGTCCAACAACTGCTGCTATGTTTAAAATAAACAATGTATATAGATTCCAAATAGTTTTAAAATATAAAGATTTTAATTTAATAAAAGAATCAATTAGTTATTTAGATCAAATTTATAGTACTAATAAAATAGTATCTATAGAAATAGATATAAATCCAGTTAGAATCTAATCTTTACAAAAGTGAAAAAAATGGTATAATACAAATAGATATTTTAAAAGCGATGACTTCCTTGGAAAAGAAAGAGCTATATTAATAATGAAGGACACTTGTCAAATAGGGTGGAACCGTGATATTTTTATCGCCCCTATATTCTAAGTGTCCTTTTTATTAAATAATATCTGTAATTAATACATAAATATGAAAGAAGGATATATATGAAAAATGAAATAACAATGGAAAAACTAGTAGCATACTCTAAACAATACGGATTTATTTATCAAGGATCTGAAATTTATGGAGGTCTTGCTAATACCTGGGATTATGGACCACTTGGATCTAGACTTAAAAATAATTTAAAAGATGCTTGGCGTAAGAGATTTATCCAAGAAAGAATGGATAGTTATGAAGTTGATCCATCTATTTTAATGCATCCAAAAGTATGGGAAGCATCAGGACATGTATCATCATTTTCTGATCCTTTAATAGATTGTAAAAGTTGTAAAATGCGTCACCGAGTAGATAAGTTAATAGATGATTTTGATCCATCAGTAACAGCTGATAAAATGACTCAAGTAGAAATGAAAGAATATATTGATGAAAATAATGTACCTTGTCCAAAATGTGGTAAAAATGAATATACAGATATTAGAGAATTTAATTTAATGTTTGAAACATATAGAGGAGTTACAAACGATAATAAAAGTATCATTTATTTAAGACCAGAAAATGCCCAAGGAGAATATGTTAACTTTTTAAATGTTTTAAGAAGTTCTAGAGCTAAATTACCATTTGGTATTGGGCAAATAGGAAAAGCTTTTAGAAATGAAATAACACCAGGAAACTTTACTTTTAGAACAATTGAATTTGAACAAATGGAATATCAAATGTTTTGTAAACCAGGTGAAGACGAAAAACTTTATGATTATTTCAAAGAATATGGAAAACAATTTTATATGGACTTAGGTATTCCAGAAGAAAAATTAACATATCATGATCATGATAAATTATCTCATTACGCAAAAGCTGCATGTGATATTTTCTATAAATTCCCATGGGGCTTTGATGAAATAAATGGAACTCATAATCGAACAGATTTCGATTTAAAAAATCATGAGAGTATGAGCGGAATATCTCACCACTACTTAGATCCAGAAACAAACGAAAAATACATTCCATATATAGTAGAGAGTACTTATGGAGTTGATAGGTCTCTTTTGGCTTTATTACATAATGCATATCATGAAGAGCAGTTAGAAACTGGTTTAAGAGAAGTCATGAAACTTCACCCTTTTTTAGCACCGTATAAAGTAGGAATTTTTCCATTAATCAAAAAACCACATAGTAAAAAGGCAATTGAGGTTTTTACAGAGTTATCTAAACATTTTATGTGTAACTATGATGAAGCAGGTTCAATAGGAAAAAGATATCGAAGAAATGATGCTATAGGGACGCCATTTTCTATTACAATAGATGATGAGACTATAAATAATAATACTGTAACTATAAGAGATCGAGATACTATGGAACAAATTACTCTTTCATTAGATGAAGTAGTGAGTTATATTTTAGAAAAAGTTAAGTTTTAAGAGATTTTAAAATCTATTTTTTAATGAATATTTGCATTAAAAATCTTTATTAAAATCTTTATTTATGTTATTATATAGTTAGTATAATATAAGGAGGCTTTAAAGTGGCATTAAAAAATATAAAAAAAGCATTATTTGGTAATGATGAGGATATAAATGATGTTGATGCAGTAGAGGAAGAATTTTATGCATTAAGTCAAAAATCTTGCAAAGAAGATGAAGATGGTTGTAAGATGATATTAGTTGAACCAAGAGCATATTCTGAGAGCCAAACTATTGCAGATCATTTAAAAAAACGCAATAGTGTTGTTGTTAATTTAAAAAGAGTAACATCTGATCAAGCAAAAAGAATAATTGACTTTTTAACAGGAACTTTATATGCTATAGGTGGAGATTTACAAAAATTAGGAAATGGTATATATTTATGTACACCTAAAAATGTAAGTGTTCAAGGTAAAATGACTGAAGCGGAAGATGCAAAAAATAAAGCAAAGATTGAAGACGAAATAGAATTTTAACTAAAATCTCTTTAGAGGTGATAAAATGGATAAGTTTAGTAAAGAATTAGCAGGCTACAAAAAAGCAGAAGTAAATAAATTTGTAAATGATGTAGTTAAGCAAGTAGAACAAATGCTTGCTGATTTAAGGACTAAAGATATTGAAATTCAGGAATTAAAAAACAGTTTAGAACATTATAAAAATATGGAAAATACTTTTAACAGAGCTATACTTGTTGCTGAAGATGCATCTAATCAAATTAAAAGAATTGCTAGAGATGAGAGTGCATCAATTATAGAAGATGCTAAGAAAAATGCATCTAGGATAGTAAATGATGCATTAATTCAAGCAGAAAAAACTCAAATAGAAACATCTCAACTAAAAAGAAATATTGTAACTTTTAAAAGAAGGTTAAGAACCATTATAGAAAGTCAACTTGATTTAGTTGATGATATAGATCACTTAGATATTTAATCTAAGTTTTTTTTATAAAAAAAAGATTACTAATCTTCTGATTGTAATCCGAGTAATCTTAAATCTTCTGTAATATCTTCTTTAACAAATAACTCTAGGGGAATATCCAAAGCTTTAGCAAAAGAATATAATACCGCTAAACTAAAAGTTTGTTCAGTTTTTGTGCTTTCTATATTACCAATTAAACCTCTAGAAAATAATGTTTTTTCTGCTAATTCTTCTTGGGTCATTTTTCTAAAGTTTCTAAACAACTTTATTCTTTTAGAAACAAGAGCATAAACATATTTTATATCATCTTTATTTTTCATATAACTACCTCTAATGTAATTTTATCAATAAAACGATGAATACTTTATCAGTGTATAGTTGTAAAATAGTTATAAAACATCTTTACTTTTCATAAATTCTCTTAGTATTTTAGTGACCGCTCTTTTTTCTATTCGTGAAACATAACTTCTAGAAATCCCTAAATGTTTAGCGATTTCTTTTTGAGTAGATTCTAAGTTATTATATAAACCATATCTTTTAATTACAATTTCTTTTTCTCTTGGTGTTAATATAGATAAATATTTATAAAGAAGTTTGATGTTATTTTTTTGATTCAAAGATTCTATTAAATCTGGGTCATCACCTTTTAATAAATCAATTAAATTTATTTCGTTTCCATCTTTATCTAAACCTATAGAATCATTCAAACTAACATTATTAATATGTTTTTTATTACTTCGATAATGCATCAATATTTCATTTTCAATACATCTTGCAGCATATGTAGTTATTCTAGTATTTTTAGCGGGTTTGTAAGAATCAACACCTTTAACAAGACCAATCGTTCCAATACTTATTAAATCATCAGTATCATACTCTTTGCTTTCATACTTTTTAACTATGTGGGCTACTAATCTTAAATTATGTTCAATAA
>JAQUDY010000094.1 GCA_028685445.1 Bacilli bacterium | reverse complement strand
TGATGTAGTTACAGGAGTTATGTCGTTTGCTGAAATGGAAAACATGATGTATAAAATTGAAGGGGAAGACCTTTACTTAATAGGAACAAGTGAACATTCTATGATTGGTAAATTTAAAGATCAAATTATAAAAGAAGAAGAATTACCTATTAAAATGACATCTTATTCACCGTGCTTTAGAAAAGAAGTAGGCGCGCACGGTATTGAAGAACGAGGAATATATAGAGTCCACCAATTTGAAAAACAAGAGATGGTTATTTTATGTAAAGAAGAAGACCACTTAGAATATTACAATAAAATGTGGGAATATACAGTAGAGTTTTTTAGAAGTTTGGATATCCCAGTAAGAACTCTTGAGTGCTGCTCAGGAGATTTAGCAGATTTGAAAGTTAAATCATGTGATGTTGAGGCATGGAGTCCTAGACAAAAAAAATATTTTGAAGTAGGCTCATGTTCAACCCTAGGAGATGCACAAGCAAGAAGACTAGGCATAAGAAGTAAAAACCAAGAAGGGACTAAATACTTATATACTTTAAATAATACAGTATTAGCCACTCCAAGAGGTTTAATAGCACTGATAGAAAATAACATAAATGAAGATGGAAGTATTAAAGTACCAAAAGCTTTAAGGCCGTACATGGGTGGAAAAGAATTAATAAAATAAAAAAACATCGAAAATTTTGATGTTTTTTTTTAATGACTTTTAGTTCTTAAAGACTTATCATTAGTAAATTGTTTAGCTGCTAAATAAATAGGATCAATATTAGGATTGTATTGATTTTCTAATTTGTATCCTAATTTTTTTGAAATATCAATATCAATAACTAACATAAATGTTGTATCATAAATTTTATTGTTTGATATAATCCATGTATGTCTACCATCTTTAGCAGTATGAGATTTAGAGTTTATTAAACATTTTAAAGTTCCACCTGCAATAATGCACTCATCAAAAGAATAACTAAGCTGTTTTGCAGCCACAGTGCATCGATCTATATTTAATCCTCTTGAGAAAACATCTGTAAAATTACTAATTCCTCTAATGTTTTGTTTTTCTATTTTTTCCCATAACTCTTCTGGAAATCCAGTTATCTTATTAGCACTAATCCCTTCTATTAAAACTTTTTTGAATTTTTTATCATCTTTTAATAGTTTAACTACTTCAGAGATACCTTTATATTCTTTTCTTTTTTCGTATAATGTGTTTAATATTTCATCCATAATTTTTTTCTCCTATATAATTTAAATATAACATAAAATTTTAAAAAAAATATAATTAATAGTTAATATTGTATTTTTAGTGTAAAAGGCATATAATTATGTTAGAAAGAGGTACTATTATGAAAAATGTATTGAAAAATTACAAATCAACTTTAGTATTACTAGGGTCGATTATTATAGGTGGTATAGTTGGAATAATATTTAAAGAAAAAGCACTGTTCTTAAAACCATTTGGTGATGTGTTTATAAATTTATTATTTATAGTTATTGTTCCTTTAATATTTTTAACTATAACTTCAGGAATTATTAAAATGGCTAATCCTAAAAGATTAGGAAAAATCATGAGTAGGATAGTAATAATTTTCGCTGTTTTATCTATCATATCTGTTTTAATTGGTATAGTTGGCGCTTATTCAACAAAGCTTGTAAACAAAGGAGATAGCGTTGCTGTAAAAGAGTTATTTGACCAAGAAGTTGTTATGGAAGAAGAATTATCTATTTTAGAGCGTACAGCATCTTTAATAACAGTAAGTGATTTCCCGCTTTTATTAAGTAAAAATAATATTATTGCGCTATTAATATTCTCAATTATTTTTGGTTTTGCGATAAGAATGTCAAACGAAAAAGGAAAAGTAATTAAAGAAGCAATAATAAGTTTAAATGATATTGTATTAAACATAATAAAAATTATTATGTACTACGCGCCTATTGGATTAGGTTGTTATTTTGCAGCTTTAATAGGAACCTATGGTGATTCGATAGTAACAGGATTTCTTAAAACATTTGTTATTTATACGATTACTTGTGGAATTGTTTTTACTGTAGTATATTCAATTTATGCATTAATTGCTGGAGGAAAAGAAGGTTTAAAAGTATATTGGAAACATGTTATAACCCCTAGTGTTACATCTATAGCAACATGCTCATCAGCGGCGTGCATACCTGTTAATTTAACTGCAATTAAAAATATGGGAGTATCAGATGATATTGCTGAGACAACAGTTCCTATGGGAACAAGTTTTCATAAACAAGGGTCGGCTATAGGAAGTGTCTTTAAAATAATGTTTTTAGCATACTTATTTGAAATAACGCCAAGCTTATGGACAGTTATAATTGTTTCATTAGTTGCTACACTACTTGTTTCTGCAGTGCCAATTGGTGGAGGGACAATTTCAGAAATGCTTATTTTATCAATGATGTCTTTTCCAGTAGCAGCACTGCCAATATTAACAATTATTGCTACAATAATTGATGCTCCAGCAACATTATTAAACGTTACCGGAGATACATCAGCATCGATGTTAATAGCAAGAAGCGTAGATGGTAAAGACTGGATGAAAAAGAAAAAACCAAAAAAAACTAAAAAAGAAGCTAAATAAAAACTTCTTTTTTTCTTCTAAAATGGTATAATTAAAAAGGTGATATGATGTTTAATAATAAAAAAATTTTTATTTTAGGAATGGCTCGCTCTGGATATGAAGTAGCAAAATTTTTAAGTAAATATAATTGTGAAATATTAATAACTGATATGAAGAATCAAGATGAAGAAAAATTAAAAGAGTTGGAATCTTTAGGAATAAAATGTATAATAACAAATAATCAAGAAGATCTTTTAGATTCATCTTATGATTATTTAATTAAGAATCCTGGTGTACCAATTGATGCTCCAGTTATAAAAAAAGCAAACAATTTAAAAATTCCTGTAACTAATGAAGTTGAAGTAGCGTTTCATTATTTACCTAAAAATGTTCAAATCATAGGAATAACTGGTTCTAATGGTAAAACTACAACAACTACGCTTCTTTATGAGATTTTTAAAGAAGCTGGATTTCCTGTTCATTTAGGAGGAAACATTGGAATACCAGCAAGTAAATTAATTAATGATATAAAAGAAGGAGACTATTTAATAATTGAAATATCGTCTCATCAATTACATGATTTTCAAAAATTTAAAACAAATGTGAGTGTTCTTACTAATGTAGTAGAAACTCATTTAGAACATTTTTATACTTTTGAAGCTTATAAAAATAGTAAAAGTAAAATATTTAATTTTCATACTAATCAAGATATAGCAATTGTTAATGCAAGCGATCAAGAAAGTTTAGACTTAACAAAGAATATAAAATCTAAAAAGATCACTTTTTCTTCTAAAATGCATGCAGATATTTATATAAAAGATAATTCTTTATATTATCAAAGAGAAAAAATAATTAATTTAGATAGTATTAAAATTAAAGGAAACCATAATTATGAAAACGTTATGTCTGCTATTGGAGTTTGTAAATATTATAAAATTCCAATTGAAGCAATAATAAAAACGTTACAATCATTTCCAGGAGTAGAACACCGAATTGAATTTGTCAAAGAATTAAAAAACAGAAAATTTTACAATGATTCAAAATCTACAAATATATTAGCGACAAAAACTGCATTATCTTCTTTTTCAGAACCAACTATTTTGCTTTTAGGTGGCATGAATCGAAATCAAAATTTTAATGAACTACTTCCACATATGAAAAAAATAAAAAAAATAATTTGTTATGGAGAAGTAAAGGATGAAGTAGATAAGTTTGCAAAAATTAATAACATTTCATCTGAGGTAGTTAATAACTTAGAAGAGGCAACTATAAAAGCATATGAAACCTCTAATGAACATGATGTAATACTTCTATCACCTGCTGCAGCATCTTGGGATCAATTTAAGGATTATGAAGAACGCGGAAATTTATTTAAAAAGGTAGTTCAAACTGTAAAATAAAAAAAGTTTGAACTTTTTTCTTTTTAGCCCATATTCTATATTAGGGTGATGAAAATGAATGAAAAAATTTTTGATAAAGTTAAAAAAAAGACTAATGTTGATAAAGAAACAATAATTGA
>JAQUDY010000093.1 GCA_028685445.1 Bacilli bacterium | reverse complement strand
ACCGGAGAATCAGGTGGTGTATCTATTTTAGGATTATTTGCCTCTTTATTAGGAGGTATTATTATAGGAGCTATTTATTTGATTGCAAATTTTAATATATCAAATTTCATACTAATAACTTTGATGGGTTTAATCGGTTCTATCTTTGATAGTGTTTTAGGAATTATATTAGAAGCGAAATACGAATGTTTAGTTTGTGGAAAAATAGTAGAATATAATAGACATTGTAATAAAGCTACAAGATTAATACATGGTAAAACCTTTATAGATAATAATACTGTTAATTTATTAAATAATATTTTTATATTTGTATTAAGTTATATTTTATTATATTAAATAATAGTTTTATTAATTTAATAAATCTTCTATTACTGACTCAATTTCTGTGTCAGTATTTTCATTTTCCTTATTAATTATGTCATTGTCATTTGAGTTATTATTGTCAATATTTTTACAAATAGAAACGTTTAATGTCTTGATTTCTGTTAATAAAGTTTTAGGGTTTATATTTTGCGATAAAATAGTATTATTTATACAATTATTATCTTCTTTATAATTTTTTTGGATATTTATATTTATATTTTTATTCCAATTATCTAAATAATTAAGAGTTTTATTAACAAAATTTGGTAATATTTCTTTTTTGGCATCAATATTAGTAGTATGACCTACGGTGCGAGGTTCGTAGATGTCATTAACAGAGAATTGAAAAGTCTTGATTATGTCCGGCTTTTCTAACCCTAAAGTTACTTTCATTGCATTTGTTATCTCATTTAAACTAGACTCATAATATTGAAAAGTATACGTATTATCTTTACCGATATTAATAGTTAAACCGTATCCAGTTAATTCAGTTTTTTCTATATCAATAAAATCATTATCTTTTAAATTACCTTTTGCAAGTATAGATTTACCAACATTATAGAAATTCAACATTTCTTTTGTAGATAAATTAGTATCTAAATTACGACTAACAGCATTTAAAACATTATAAAAATCATTAACATTTCTAATTTTTTTAGCTTTTTTAACAATAGCTTCAATAATTAACTGTTGATTTTGTACTCTTTTAAAGTCAGCTCTAGCAAAAGCATATCTTACTCTAGATAAAGCTAAAGCCTCTTCTCCATTTAATTTACTAACCCCAGGTGTTAAACAGATCTTTTTAGCCACTCTATTACTATCTTGAACGCAGTATTGTTTTGGATAATCAGGTACCGGGACATCAACTGTAATACCGCCTAGAGCATCTACTAAAGATACCACACCTTTAAAGTTGGTTTTAACATAATAATCAATAGTAATATTAGTAAAATTTTCTATCGTATCAACCATACATTTAGTACCATATGCTGCAGCAGAATTAATTTTATTACTACGGTCATTATTACATGATATTGGAACAAAAGTGTCTCTAGGAATACTAAATATAGTAGCAGATAAGTTTTTGGGATTAAAACTAACTAACATTAAAGTGTCTCCATTAAATGCTGCATTTTGAGCTAATCCATCATATTTGGAATCTACACCAATTATTAAAACTGTAAATGGTTCTGTTACTGATTTATTTGTAGAAATTAATAAATCTTGATTCTTTAATTCTTTACTAAAAACTGTGAAGACTCTTGTGTCTGTTTTAATTTTAGTAAATCTTTCAATACTATCATAAATTAAAACATAATTATTAGTTATAAATATACCGTCTAATTCTTCATCATATAATGCATTTAATAAAGACAAATAATTATCGTAGTATTTAATCTCATAATTATTGTTGTTTTTTTCTAAATATTCTTTAGGTAAAATATATCCTTCTACATCATTTTCTTCAGATATCATCCCAACTTTTTTTATGCTCTTATTATTAGCTAAAGTAACAAGATTAGTAGTATATAATATTTTATCTTTACTAATATGACTTATATAATTATATGTTTTATTTATGTAGTAATATCCAGCACAGTTAATTACAATAAAAGCAGACATTAATAAACTTGTTAAAATTAAAAGTCGATGTTTTTTTAATATAAGCAAAACTAGACCGCTTAATAAATAAATTAATAATATAATTAATAGTATAATAATAATGATAAATCTAATAAAACTTTCAATGCCACTTAAAAGAAGTAAACTTTTAACTATGAAAATAAAACTTACTAAATATATCAGAAAAATAATATAAAATAAACTTCGAAGAGGTTTATTTGTTTTTTTTAATTTTTTTCTTAAGTTATTCATATTACCTCTATTCTATATTAAATTATACAATAATTTTCTTCTTTTTAAAAGAAAATAGTATAAGTTAATTTCTTATACTATTTATTTTGTTAAAAAAATCTGATTTCATAACCGCATCATTTAATGCCATTTTTCTTTTAACCAATAAATTTATATCATTAATGTTTTTTTCTTCCATTTTTTTACCACTCAAATATTTTCCGTCTTTAACATAAGTAAAACCATTATACCAACTTCCATCTGGAAAAAACACTAAAGGGTAAAAAGAATCACTAAGTATATCTTCCCCTAAATAGTAATTAGAATAATATTTTACTCCCATTAAATTTAAAATAGTAGGAAGTATATCTAATTGTGAATTGACTTTTTTTATTTCTTGTTTATTTTGTTTGTTAGTCCATATGAAAAATGGTGTATGATTAATTAATTGGTTATCAGTAGTCTTATAGTCATCTAAAATGTTTTTGTTTTCTAATGTATATAGATAATGATCACTAAAAACCACAATTACAGTATCATTTAATTTATCTTTTTTCTCTAAATCTTCTAATAATAATTTCATAAAATAATCTGTTTCTTTAGCTTGTATTTTTAAGCATTCTAACTCAGTTAGAGCGACTTTATCTGTTAATTTACTACAAGTTCCCTTAGAACTACTAAAAGGCATATGAGCAGAATAAGTAATAATATAATTCATAAATAAATCTTCTGCAGAAAATAATAATTTATTAAAATCAGAATTTAATATTAATTCTCTATCTAACCAATAATTAGTATTACCTTTATAGCTATCTTGATCCTTAAGTCCATAATAATTTTTATAACCAAAACTTTTATAATTAGCACCTCTAGAATAATACTCGCTAGTGTTCATATGAAAAGCATTTGATTCATAATTATATTCTTTTAAAATATTAGGAAGAGAATATTTGTAATTATTTCTGCTAAAAGAATATGCACTTTGATTATAATTATACGCAGAGGAATATCCAGTATTAACCATAAACTCTGAATTAAAAGTAGATCCACCTCCAGAGGTAAATGAATAATGATTAACAAAATTAATTGAACTGTTCATCATTTTATATGTTGTAGGCATGATTTCTTTAGTAATAAGAAAGTTTTCAATACTCTCAAGCTGAATAAGAATTAAATTTTTCCCTGAAAAGATTCCGGTGTATTTATTACTTTCTCCAATTTTAGAACTAATAAAGTTTTCTTTTAGAACTTTTTCTTCTTCCAGAGTAAGTTTATTATTTTTTTTAATATAAGTTATATAAAAGTCTCTAAAAGTATATTCATATAACCCCGAAATCATAAAACTTTTATTATTATCATTAAAAGATTTATAAATACTTCTTGGATTACGCCAATCATCCCAACTTATACTTTTTTTAGTTTGACCTAAAAAAGAAGGTGTTATTAAATGAATAACAATAAATATTATTATTAAATAAATAATTTTTTTAATTTTGATCTTGCTATTATATTTTATTATCTTTAAACCTTTGATAGTTAAATAAACACTTAATAAAACAGTTATTATTACCCAATATTTAACATTCAGCAGCACAGTATCAAAATAAGCAGCGCCTTCTCCAGCAAATTCTAGTACACTAAAATCATAAAATGAAGTAAAATAAGAAAAATATATAGATTGTGAAATATAAATAATTAAATAAAGGATATAGTTAAATAAATAAAATGTTACACCAATTTTATTTTTAAGGTTTTTTGTAATACCTAATATAAAAGAAATCCATAATAAACTAAATAAATTAGGAACTAAATAATACCAGTTATAAAATTTAATATTATTAATATAAAATATTCTTAATGTTAAATCTAAAATAAATAAAGATAAAAACAA
>JAQUDY010000092.1 GCA_028685445.1 Bacilli bacterium | reverse complement strand
AACAAAGTGTTAGAGACATTTATCAAAATTCTTTCTTAGCTGCTTTATTTATAAATGTTTTCTTAGCACCTTTTTTAGAAGAGTTTGTTTTTAGATTAGGGTTTAATAATATAAAAAATAAGTATTTATATTTATTTTTATCTAGTTTTGTTTTTGCTCTATTTCATGCATTTGGATCCTTTTATAATTTAATAAGTCTAGTTTATATATTACCTTATTTTGCCTTAGGACTTACTTTTGGAATTGTTTATTATCGTTCTTCCAACGTCTTTGATAGTATAGTAATTCACGCACTACACAATGCAGTTATATTATTTTTATATTTTATTTTATAGGAGGAAGTATGAAAAAAAATTTTATAAATATTATTATTATATTTTTAATTATATTAGGTTATAGTTATTTTATTTGAACTAAAGGTTTAATAATTAGAGAATATTCAGTTATTAATAAAAAGCTTCCTAATAGTTATCATGGGTTAAAAGTTGTTCATTTTTCAGATTTACATTATGGTTCTACTTTTAAGATAGATGATATTAAAAATATGGTAAAAAACATCAACACTTTAAAACCAGAAATAATTTTATTTACAGGAGATTTAATTAATAATAATGTTAATCTTTCTAAAGATGAACTAGCTTCTTTATTTAAAGAGCTTAATAAATTGGATCCTGTTATCTCTTCTTATATAATAAAAGGAGATCATGATTATAGAACGGATTATTTAGAATTTTTAAAAAACTCAACATTTATTTTATTAGAAAATAGTGCAGAGTATTTTTATTATAATAGCGATACTCCCATTACGATAATTGGTTTAGAGAGTGACTTAGAAAAACAACAAAATATAGCCAAAGCTTTTGATAATTTCAATGAGGAATATTACTCTATTTTATTAGTCCATGAACCAGATTCAATAAAACATCTTAAAGATTTTAAAGTTGATTTAGTTCTTGCTGGACATTCACTTAATGGTCAAATGAAAATCCCGTTTTTAGGTCCACTATTTAAAATTGAAGGTGCCAAATATTATTTTGATGAAAAACACATTGTAAATAATGCTCCTATGTATATTTCTGGTGGACTAGGAACTAATAAGTATCCATTTAGATTATTTAACCATCCTTCATTTAATTTTTATAGATTATATAATCAATAACACATAAACGCCCTTTTCATATAATAAATTGAAAGGAGCATTTTATGTATTATAATACTTTTCCAAATAATGATGAAAGGTTTTTCTGGGCACCGTTTTTACTTGGAGGTTTAGGGGGAGCTGCTATAGTAAGTGCAACTAGACCAAGACCTGTTTATGTAACAACACCAACAGCAACACCCAATTATCAATATCCAGGTTATGGTTATAATTATTATGGAGGTTATAATTATAACCCTGGACCTTTTCCATATTATCGATAATAAAAAATAATAATTTGAAATAGATTTAATTATTTATTTTAAAAAGTTATTTTTTTATTGAGAAATTCTCTTTTTTAAATAGAACTAATCCAATAATTATCATGTACGACAATAAACTACTTCCTCCATAACTAATGAGCGGTAAAGTTATTCCTATTATAGGAAAAAGACCTATATTCATTAATACATTTACACTGAATTGAAACATTAAAAGTAGAATAACAGGGAAAACTAAATTCTTATTTTTAGAATTTATTAGATCAATCAATAAATAAAAGAATAAAGCATAAGCTGTTAAAAATATTATAATTCCTACTATTCCAATATTTTTAACCGTTAAGGCAAACGCAAAGTCTGTTGGAGCTTCCGGAAAATATTCATGAATAGTCGTTAATCCCTGCCCTAATAGTCCAGAAGTTCCTATTGAAGTTAACGCTTTATTTAATTGATAACCATCTCCAGCTACAAACTCTGTAACTCTGTCTAACCGGTAAAAAAAAGTTGTACCAAAAATTTTAATAAATAAATCTTGATAGTTATAATAAAGAATAGAAAAAGAAATCCCGAATATTAAAATAAAAGATAAAAATCCAATATACCAAAATTTATTTACTTTTTTGATTATTAAATATCCTACTAGAATTATAATATATAATATTACTGCGCCGGTATCAGGCTCTAAAAAAGTTAAAAAACTAGGTATTAAAGTTATTATTGTCGTTAACAATATGTATTTAAGATCACTTAAATCTTTATACTTATAACTTATATTATATAAATACATTATTAAAGCTATTTTCATAAACTCATTTGGTTGGAAACCTATACTCCCTATCATAATCCACGAAGTACTACCATTAATATTAGTTCCAATAAATAACGTTAAAAACAATATAAAATTACCTAATAAATAAAAATAAAAGCTATATTTAAATAAAAACTCTAGATTGATTTTAGATATGATGCAAATTGCTAAAAAACTAAAAATATACCAAATTAATTGTTTAATAAAATAATTTTGATAAGACTCCATTATAAAAGCAGCGCTATAATTATTGATTAAACTAAAGAGCATTAATATAACTAAAATAAATAAAATCTTTATGTTTCTCATATTATATTTTGGCTCATTTGGGCGTTTTATGCATATAATAAATAAACGGAGGGAAATATATGAGTTTACCAGAAATATTTAAAAATAAAATAGATGAAAATATTGAGAATTCTCAGTACACTTATTATAGTGCTGATGAAGAAATGCGAGGAGATAATTTAAATAATTTTCCAATTGAAACAATAATTGAGACTAAAAATAGAACTTTTAGAGCTAAAATCGTTGGAAAAACTAACAATTATTTAATAACGAATAATCGTGAAATTATATATATTAAAGATTGTGTAAATATTAAAAAAGTTTAATTTTAAAAGGAAGCGCTCAATCTTCCTTTTTATCTTAATTTATTTATTTGAGCTTGGTAATCATCACTTAAACATATATACGATCCACTTACTACCATATCAGCAGCTTGAACAAAGTCTATTGTTTTATCATTGATTCCACCATCAACACTTATAATTAAATCGTTTTTTAATTTTTTTAAACTTTCTATTTTTAAGATTGAATCCATTATAAATTTTTGTCCTCCAGCTCCGGGTTCTACACTCATTACTAGAACTTGCTCAATTTTTTCTAAATATGGTTTTAATAGTTCTATATTCGTTTTTGGTTTAATACTAATACCACATTTAATTCCATAAGAATGAATTTCTTTAATATATTCATCAGGATTTTTTACTGCTTCTAGGTGAAAAGTTATGTATTCTGTGTTAAGGGATGCAAAATCTTTAATATATTTGCTAGGATTTTTACACATTAAGTGGACATCTAATTTTTTGTTTGTGCCATTAACTATATTTTTTATATCATTAACAGTATAGTTTTTATGTTCTACAAACTTGCCATCCATTAAATCAACATGCACATATTCTGCGTCTGTTTTATCAATTAGGTTAACAGTGTCTTTTTCGTTGTATTTGCTTTTAATAAATGATACTGATATTTTCACTTTACCACCTCAATAAATTTTTTATAATTTTTATATCTACTTTTTAATATTTTGTTTTGATCAACTGATTTTTTCACTTCGCAGTTTGGTTCTTTTAAATGATAACAATCTTGATATTCACAGTTTAAATTAAATTCTATAAATGTTTTTTTTACTTCTTCTTTTGTTATATGATCAATAGTTAATGAGCTAAAACCTGGAGTATCTGCAATTAGAGATGTTTTATATTTAAATAACTCTACATGTCTAGTTGTGTGAACTCCTCTTCCTAAAGCTTTACTAATTGGATTAGTAGCTAAGTTTAAATTTTTATTTAGTTTGTTAAGTAACGTGCTTTTTCCACTGCCAGACTGACCTGTTAAAACTACTGTTTTATTTTTAATTTCTTTAGTAATTTTTCTGATCTTTAAATTCGTTAATGTCCTTACACCAATTTTATTATAATATTTTATTAATTTTTTTATTTCTTTTTTTTCTTGTTTATTCAGTAAATCCAATTTTGTAAAACAGATAATTGGTTTAATATTATTATAAATGTTTAGACACAATAATTTGTCTAAAAGGTTTAAATCCAGTTTTGGGGATTTAGTGCTAGTAGTTATTATACAACTATCTATATTAGCAATGCTCG
>JAQUDY010000091.1 GCA_028685445.1 Bacilli bacterium | reverse complement strand
GACGTTACCTAGGAGTGCATATTAGCACGGTACCATCCTTATATTTTTCTTTTAACTATTTAACGAAAGTTACTCGGAAACTATTAATTTCTCTCAAAGGTAGTAATTATTAAATATTATTATTAACTCTCACCAAATGTTAACTCTCTATAAATAATATACAAATAATATTGTCCTTCTCACTGATTTAAACAAATTCTACCATATAATATAAGAATAAGCAAGAAAATTATTACTTGATGTTATAACAAGTTTAACAAATTTATGATTTATAATTTTTGTTTATTATGATATTATTATATAGAGAGTATGTGAAAATATAGAAAAGTTAAAGTTTAAAATCACTAAAAATCTTTTGTCTATTTCTATTTTAAAAAAAGATACAAAAAAAGAAGATTTAAATAACACTAATGTAATAGATACTAAAGAATTAGTTTTTAGCAAAGATTACATCTTAGAAAATTTAGATTTGGTATCTTCTTTTCTTAATGTTGTAATCATTAAAAGAAATGTTACTAAAGTTAGTATTAAAGATTATAACATTATTTCTCTTTCGATTAATATTATTAATGAAATTCCTTCTATTAAAGAATTATATTTAAAGCCTGATAAAAATATTGATTATAAAATATTTCTAAAGTTATTAGAAAATAAATATTTAGAAATATTAGAGGTATATGATATACCTGTTTATTTATTAGAAAGATTAGATGTTAATAAAAATTTGTTAATAAAAACTAGAACTGAAATGTTTTTTATTAGTGATTTTATGAGTATTAATAATCTCTCTACTTATAGTGAGCTTTATTATAAAAAATATATAAATATTAATAGCCTATTTACTAATGAAGATATTACTGATTTTGAAATCTTTATTAATATAAATCATCACTTAAAGAATATAAACATTATCAAGTTCTCTAGTACTGTCTTTAATTATATTATTGATTCAATCATAAAGACCAATAAATCAAACATTAGAATAAATATTTCTGAGGAGACAAATAATTTACAAGACATATATCAAACTATTAGTGAACTAAAACTAAAACATGATAAGTATTTTAAAGATAATTCTATTACTTTTAAAATTAATTACAGTTTAGAATTTAAAAAAAGAAACTTTTTCAAACAATTAAATCTTAATTTTATTAAAATTAGTATTTTAGCAGTTATATTTTTAATAATTACTTTAATGGGATTAAATTATTATAAAAACTATACTCAAGCTAGAGATATTAAAAATATAGAAGAAGAATTAAAAAGCATTTTAAAGCAAATAGATGAAGAATATGACATCGATGATCAAGATAGTGATATCGAATATATAGATGCAGATAATACAATAACAATCCCTACTACTACAAGAAGCAATTATGTTAGTTCATATTATAAAAATTATGAGAAAGTATTGGATACATTATTAAAGATCAACAGCGATACTAAAGGTTGGTTAACTGTTAATAACACTCGTATTGATTATCCAGTTGTTCAAGCGAAGAATAACGATTATTATTTAAATAGAGATTATAATCGCTATAAGAACTCAATGGGATGGATTTTTATGGATTATCGAAATAGTATTGATATATTAAATCAAAACACAATTATCTATGGGCATAACATAACAGCAGGAATAATGTTTGGAACATTAAGATATACAGTTAACAGTTCTTGGTACAAAAAGACTAGCAATCAAATTATAACTTTTAATACATTAAATTCTTCTATGAAATGGCAAATTATATCTATTTATAAAATTCCTAACACAATAGATTATTTGACAACATCGTTTTATAGCAAAAAAGAATATCAAAAATTTTTAGATTTAATAACTGGAAGAAGCATCCACGATTTTAAACAAAGTGTCACCACTAATGATAAAATATTAACTTTATCAACTTGTCAAAATCGTGGTGAAGAAAGACTTGTTGTTCACGCTAAGTTAATTACTGATAATTAAAAAGCAAAAATATTATTTTTTGCTTTTTATTACTTCAAGTAAGGCTTTCATTTGACGGTATTCTTCTAAGGTAAACATATCTTCTTCTTTTTGTTTTTCAATAACTACATATTCTATTTTTGAATTCGGCTTTTTTAATTCCTTTAAATTATTAGGAACAACTGGTTCACTATAAAATGTATCTACTTCTAAATTAACTGCTTTTTCATCTGATTTTTTTGGTGATAACGTTTTAATAGTTTTATATAAAATTAAACCTACAATCCAAATAATAAATATTATAATACTTAGTTCAAGAAGCATCATAAGATTGCTATTAGTATAAATACTAATTTTATTTGTCAAATCGACATTAGTAATTGCTAGTTCATCTAATATTAAAAAGAATAAAAAAGAATTAATAATTAAAACAAAAATATTTATATGTTTAATTATTTTTTTTATTTTTTTATTAATTATACTCACAAATAAAATTATAATACTTATTAATAACACTAGTATATACTCCAAAACTGATGGAAAATAAATAATAGCAACAATGTTTTTGGCAATTGTATCAAAAATTTGTAATAAAGATTCTAAATAAGAATTCATGAAAAAGATAATTAATATTAGTGAAGTTATAGTATAAGTTATTTTTGTTTTCTTATCTTGTTTAGAAATAAACAGAATATCTAATATCATTAAGATTATCCCTAATAATAAAATTAAAAAAAGAGGTGAATCGACAATAAGATTGTATACAGTTTTAATCTTATCTAATAGAGTATACTCTACCATGGATATCACCTCTTACCTTTTTATTCTTTTTTATACTCTTTCACAAATATATATTGTTTGTGTGTTTTTATCCCCTTTAGTGCAAGTTATTAGTGTTAGAGTAGTGATATTTTTATTTCTGCGAATAACAACATCACCGTCTTTTATATCAGTATAAATATTTTTAATCTTATATTTATACTCTACTCCATTATATGTTAAAAATATTTCATCTTCTATTTTAAGTTTATATAAATCTTTAAAAAATGAAACAGAACTAGAACCAGAGTGACCAGCTATTATAAAGTTTCCTTTATCAATATCTGGATATTTTGAAGGTTTAATGACTTCTATATTTTGATTTACATTATTATATTTATTGTTAATTTCGGTAAAACCTTTTTTTAAGTTTATTTTAGGAATACTTAAATATCCTACATAGTATTTAGAATAATCAATAGATGGTTTTGGTGCTTTTGGTACTTCTTGTGGAACAACAGAAGATTGTTCTTCTTCTAGGACATTATCTTCTTCATAAATCTCACTATCTTCCATTAGTTCTAAAGGTTCGTTTTCAAGTTCTACAAGTTGTTCGTAATATAATTCATTCATCTCATCAAAAACTTCAAATTTTTTTTGTTTATAATATGTACTTGATGTGATCATAATACCAGCAAAGAATATAAGAACACCAAGTGTTACCTTTAATTTTTGTTTAGATACTGAATTGACCATTTCTTAATAATAGATAAGCCCCGCCTAAAGTCGTAAGGCTTCCAAAAGTATAAGTTAAAATACTTGTTAATCCTGTTTTTGGAACTACGACTATCTCTTCTTCTAATTCCGGTTCATTATAAATAATGATTCCGTTTGATATTTCGTATACTCCGTTTTTGTTTTTAACCATTAAAGTCCCATCATCAAGTACTCTAATATAAGTTATCTCTTTATTTAAAATATATCCTTTTGGCGCTACTGTTTCACTAATTGTATAATCACCAGCATTAAGAGCGATGTTATAACTTTCGTTAGATGTTGTCCAAGTAGCAACTATTTCTCCTTTTTCATTCTTTAAAACTAATTTAGCTCCTGTTAAATATGAATTTGTACTTGAATCAAGTTTACTTATATTTACAACATCATTACCTTCATTAATAATCGTTATATATTCTACATCAACATATTTTCCGGATGAATCTTTAACAGAAACATTTCCTTCTTTATCAACTTTAAAATATACCACTGTATCATTTAGTTTATAACCGTTGGGAGCATATTTTTCTATTAAGATGTATTCACCAGCTTCTAAATTAATATATTTTGGAATTGTCGTACTAATGAAGCTAGATATTTCTTTTCCATTTAAATCTTTTATAATCAATGTAGCACCAGCAATCTCATTAGC
>JAQUDY010000090.1 GCA_028685445.1 Bacilli bacterium | reverse complement strand
AAAATGAATCCAAAAGTTGAGAGTTTAAATGCAGGTGTAGCTGCTAGCATCTTAATGCATGAATTAAATAATGGTGGTGATGATAATCAAAATAATAGTTGACAATAATGAAATTAGTTATTTAAAAAAAGGAACAGATAAGACCAAAATTTTATTTTTACATGGATGGGGATGCTCCAAAGAAATATTTCAAAAACAAATAGATTCCTTAAGTAAAAAAGCAACTGTATACTCACTTGATTTTCCAGGTTTTGGACAATCAAGTGAACCAACTAAAATTTTTAATGTAGATGATTATGTAAATATAGTAATTAAATTTATTGAAAAAGAAAAAATTAAAAAAATTTCAATAGTAGGACACTCCTTTGGAGGTAGAGTTATTATAAAGTTAGCAAATGTTAAACAAAAAAACTTTAAAATAGATAAACTTGTTTTAATAGATGCTGCGGGAATAAAAAAACAAAGAAAACAAACTTTAAAACAGAAACTTCATAAAATAATATTTTCAATAATAAAAAAAATATCACCTGCAATTTTAAATAAAATAAAAACAAAAGTTGGATCAAGTGATTACAGAGATGCAACTCCAATGATGAGAGATATTTTAGTAAAAACAATAAATGAAGATTTAAAAGAATTAATACCAAAAATAAAAGAAGAAACATTAATTATTTGGGGAGAAAAAGATGATTCAGTACCTTTTAGTGATGCTTTATATATGAAAGAAGTAATAAAAGGCTCTGGAATAGTATCACTTCCTAATTCTGGGCATTTTCCATTTCTTGATAACCCAGAATTAATAAATAAAGTTTTAGAATCATTTTTAATCAATGAAAGGAAATAATCTATGATATATTTAATTTTAATATTAGTATTTACTAACAATTTTTTACTCCTGAAATATAATTTACATATATTTCAGCTAAATTATTACATGCCAGATACTCAGTTAAAATGGTTATTTAAAAACATAAACAAATTCATCTTAATATTAATAATAAATCTGTTTCAAATATATTTAATTATATTAAATCAATCATTTAGTTTAATAATATGTCTTATTCTACTCTTAATAAATATTTATTTAGCTCATGAGAAAAATGTTATTAAAAAAATAGTTTATACTGGTAGAATAAAAAGAATATACTTAACAAACTATTTATTCTTTATAATTATTTATATAATAAAGAAAGATCTTAATATATTACTTATTATAACTCTTTTAACATCATCAATATCAACCATATATATGATTATCTTAAATTATATAAATAGACCAGTTAATGAACTTATAAATCTTTATTATATAAATGATGCTAAAAAAATCCTTAAAAAAATGCCTAACTTAAAAGTAATTGCAATAACTGGATCATATGGAAAAACAAGCACAAAAAATTATTTAGAAGCTTTGTTAAGCCAAAAGTATAATACTTTAATAACTCCAGGAAATTTTAATACTAGATTAGGTATTACAAGAACTATTAGAGAACATCTATTACCAACTCATGAAATATTTATCTGTGAAATAGGAATAGATAGAGTTGGACAGATTGAAAAAACAATAAAGCTAATTAATCCAGATTATGCTGTAATAACAGCAATAGGACACCAGCACCTTGAAACATTTAAATCTATAGATAATATAATAAACTCTAAAATGAAGCTAACCATTTCATTAAAAGAAGGAGGAATCTCTTTTCTTAATTTAGATAATGATTATATTAATAATTTTTCTTTTAATAAAAAAGAAGTAATTGGTTATGGACTTACAAATAATATAAATAATAACTTAAAATTAAATAATATAAAATATTCTAAAGAAGGACTTAATTTTAAGATTACTAAAGATAAAAAAATATATGAAGTTAATTCCAAACTATTAGGAGAACATAACTTAATAAACTTATATGGAGCAATTACTATTGCTGATTACTTTAATGTGCCTATGAAACATATAATTAATAATGTAAAAAAAATAAAAAACCCAAAGCATCGTTTAAACCTATTACCAGGTGATAAAATAAGTATTATCGATGATTCATATAACTCTAACCCAGTTGGTGCTAAAAACGCATTAAAAGTCTTAAAAGAGATGGATGGACTAAGAATTTTAATAACACCTGGTATGGTAGAGTTAGGGATTAAAGAAGATGAAGAAAATTACGAATTTGGTCTACTAGCTACAAAAGTAGCAGATTATATTTATTTAATAAATGAAAAACAAACAAAAACCATTTATAAAGCAATAAAAGAAAATAAATACGATCTTTCTAAAGTTAAAATTTATAATAAATTTGATTCCGCTATGGAAGATGCTAAAAAAATAAAAACAACTAAACATAAATATATATTAATAGAAAATGACTTACCAGATAATTTTAAATAGGAGGAAAAATGAAAATAAAAGTAGGAGTTATATTTGGAGGAAAAAGTGTTGAACATGAAGTATCTATTATCTCAGCAATTCAAGCTATAAATAATATAGATAAAGAAAAATACGATGTTCTTCCAATATATATGACAAAAGAAAATGATTTATATGCTGGCTTAAATCTTGGCAAAATAGAAAATTATAAAAACATAAAAAAACTATTATCAAATAGCAATAAAATAATAATAGTAAATGATAATAATAAAATAAAATTATTTAAATATCCATTTAAAAAATTATCAAATAATTACTATGACTATGTAGATATTATTTTACCTGTTGTTCATGGCACAAATGTAGAAGATGGTGCTCTTCAAGGATATCTTAAAACATTAAATATACCATTTGCTGGCTGTGATGTTGAATCATCAGCAATTTGCATGAATAAATATGCTACTAAAACCATTTTAAAAGATAGTGGCATTCCAGTTTTAGATTCCCTTGTTATTAATACATACGATTATATAGATGATCCTAAAAAGGTACTAAAAGAAATAAAAGATAAATATAAATATCCAATAATTATTAAACCAATAAACCTAGGATCAAGTGTAGGAATAAACATATCTAAAAATGATAAGGAAACACTTAAAGCACTTGATGATGGTTTTAGTTTTGCTAAAGAAGTGTTAATTGAAAGAGCTATTACTAATTTAAAAGAAATAAACTGCTCAGTATTAGGAGATAAAGAAGAAGTCACCTCATCAGTATGCGAAGAGCCAATTAGACTAAAAGAAGATATCTTATCTTATGAAGATAAATACTTATCTGGTAGTAAAAATAACAGTAAAGGAATGGCTTCTTTAGGTAGAAAGATACCTGCAGATATCGATAAAGAAAAAGAAAAGATAATAAGAAATTATGCAGAAAAAACATTCAAAGTTTTAGGATGCTCTGGAGTAGTAAGAATAGATTTTTTAATGGATCAAGATACAAACGAGATATATGTTAATGAGATAAATACTATACCTGGCTCATTATCTTTCTATCTTTGGGAAGCAAGTAATTTAAAATATAAAGATTTACTAACTAAGATAATAGATTTAGCCTTAAAAAAAGAAAGAGAAAATAAAAAACTATCATATAAATTTGATACAAACATTTTAGAAAACTTTAATAGTAGTAATAAAACCGGAAAGATATAAAGTTTTCAAACAAATGAAAAAAAACCATAAAAAGCAAAGTTATTTCAATCAACTGAAACAACTTTGCTTTTTAAATCTAAATATGTTATGATAAATTCAGGTGAAAAAATGATAAAAAGAGATGAATATTTGAATTGGTTAATAAAACTAAAAGACAAAAAAATCATAAAAGTTATTACTGGCGTTAGAAGGTGCGGAAAATCCACATTATTTACTTTATATAAAGATTATTTACTTAAAGAAGGAATAAAAAAAGAGCAAATAATAGATATAAACTTTGAAGATAATAAATATAGATATTTACAAGATGAGAAAAAACTACATGATTATATAATTAGCGCAGCTAAACCAAACATAAAACACTATATATTTTTAGATGAAGTCCAAAATGTTCCAAACTTTGAAAAGTGTATAAATAGTCTTAATTTAAATCCTGACTTTGATATATATATAACTGGTTCAAATTCATATATGCTCTCTGGAGAACTTGCCACTTATTTAACTGGAAGATATATGCAAATTCATATGTTGCCGTTATCATTTAGAGAATATTTAAAT
>JAQUDY010000089.1 GCA_028685445.1 Bacilli bacterium | reverse complement strand
CATGGTGGCGTTGATAATGGAGCAAGTTTTGAAAATATAAACGAGGATGAGTTAAACCTATTGATTAGTTTATTACTAAAATCTGAGTTAGAAAAAAATGGAGCAATTGTTATTTTAACTCGTGAAGGAGATTATGATTTATCAAAACCGAACGCTTTATATCGTAAAAAAAGTGATTTTGATAACAGAATAAAACTTATTAATAATAGTGGTGCCGATATTTATCTAAGCATCCATTTAAATTATTACAATAACGCAAAGTATTACGGGCCACAAGTTTTTTATACTAATAATTATCAAGCTAATGAAAAACTTGCAAAGATTATCCAAGATAATTTAAATAAAATTTTAAATACAAAAAGGGATATTAAATTAAATAATAGTAATAATTATATGTACTCTAAATTAAATGTAAAAGGAGTCCTAATAGAATGTGGCTTTCTATCTAATTATCAAGAAAGAATAAATTTACAAGACGAAAACTATCAAAAGAAGCTAGCGGGAATAATAGTATCTTCTTTAATCAAATACTATAATTAAAAAGTGTAAAGTGCTTTTTTTATTTTACAACTTAATTGACACAAAAATTTTCTTCCTATATATTTAAATTATAGTGGAGGAAATTAGAATGAAAAGAAAATTTAAAGGCTTGCTACTTTTTCTGTTTGTTTCTTTATTTAATATAATACTTGTAAATGCAGAAGTAAATCTAAAAGAATGTGAATATTCTGAGGAATATTTAAGTTGGACCTTATTAAATGATAGTGAAAAAGAAAATACCATAATGCCTTTTATGTGTAAAAGTAATTATCTTAACTCAAATACAAGTATTAGATCAAATAATTCTAATTATACAAACTCTTCTTATAGTTTAGTTGATTTAAACCACGTTTCTGCTGTTAAAAATCAAAAAACCACTGAATCTTGTTGGGCTTTTTCTACTATTGATAGTATTGAATCAAATTTATTAAAAAAAGGAGTTAATTCTTTAAACTTAAGTCCAGCTCATATTGAATTATCTACTCAAAGAACAATTTTTAACCCAATAAGACATACCTTTAATCGCGCTATAAATGTTGGTGGTAATTATTTAGTATCATCAGCATATTTATTAAACAATTGGGGACCTATTATTGAAACACCGAGATATTCTATTGATAATTTAGTTAACTTGATCAATAGAAACTCATCAATTACAGCCTCTATTGTTGAAAATGAAAAAGCAATTTATAACGTTAAAGACATTAATTTTATGGTTAATGCAAGCTGCACTAATCAAGCAAAAGAAGATATTAAAAAATACTTAGTTACTAACGGAGCTCTTTCAACTGCAGTATATTGGAGTGATTTTACTAATGAAGCTGTTATCAATAACAAGGTTTTAAAAGATAAATTTAGAAATGGTCCATATTATCATTATGACGCTTCATCTTATTTTAATATGTCAAATGAAACTATTCCTGCTAACCAGTCTACAAACCATGCAGTTACAATCGTTGGATGGGATGATAACATTTCAAAATCTAACTTTTCGATACAACCTTATAATGACGGAGCATGGTTAATAAAAAACTCATATGGTACATCTTATTTCGAAAACGGAGAAGAAATATTTAAAATGGGTGATGATGGATATTTCTATATATCTTATGAAGATGTAAACGTTTGCACTATGTTAGCTGGCTTTTATAATATAGAAAATGATGTATCTGATAATGCATATTATCATGATCCTTTAGGTTGGAACAGCGAAGTTGAATTACCAAGTACCGTCTCTGAAATATATCTAGGATCAGTCTTTAATACAAAATCAGGATCAAAAGAAAAATTAGATAGAGTGACATTTGGAACATCACAGATAGGTCAAAAATACACCGTTTATTATGCTCCAAATGGTAGTTTAAAAAACTATGAAAATAATATTATCGGAACAGGAATTGTAGATCATTTAGGTTATACTTCTATTACTATTAATAACAAAGAAATATCAACAGATAAGTTTTCAATAATTATAAAATTAGAAGCACCTCAAGAAGAAAGAATAGTATTCCCTATTTCATCAAAAATACCTGATAGCTGGTGGTCTAATACTCCAGTAATATCAAATGTATCATATTTATTAGATAATGATGGTTGGGCTGATACTGCTGAAATTTCAGTAATTAATTCAATAAGAGCATATACAACAAACTCTACTGGAAGCTATGAGAATACTAACTCAGAAATAGAGAATAGTGGTAATATAAATTTGCTTAGTAACTCAGATGAAACATTACTAGAAGATCAAAATTTTTCTAATCCTCAAACGGGACTTAAAAATTATAATTTAACATTTATTATCAGCTTGATTTTAATAAGTGTTTTTACAATAAAATTAAAAAAATTAAATTTCTTCAAAATAATTTAATTTTCTTTTATATATATGGTATAATTTTAGAATAGGTGAGATCATGGCAGTTAAAGTGTTTAAAACAATTGATGAGCAAATCCAAATATTGAAAAACAAAGGATTAATAGTTGATGATATTGATTTTGCCAGAGATATTTTAATAAGAGAAAACTATTTTTTTGTTAGTGGTTACAGACATCTATTTATAAAAAGCCCTAGAGAAAGAAGATATATAGAAGGCTCTACATTTAGAGAATTATTTGCTGTTTTTAATTTTGATAGACAAATTAGAAATATAATTTTCAAAAATTTATTAATTATAGAAAATAATATGAAAAGTATATTTTCTTATCAATTATCTAAACAATATGGTTATCGAGAATCTGATTATTTAAAACCGTCTAACTTTTCTCAAGAACCAGGAAGATCAAGACAAATAAATGATTTATTAAAAAAAATGAAAAGACAAATAAGAGTAAATGGTGGACAACACTCAGCTACTAATCACTATATAAATAACTATGGTTATATACCTATGTGGGTTGTAGTAAAAGTCTTATCATTTGGAATTGTTAGTGAATTGTTTATAATAATGAAAAGAGAAGATCAAGAAGCAATAGCTGATATATATGGTGTTACTGTTGAAAATCTTATGGTCTATATGCCAATTTTAGCAAACTTTCGTAATTTATGTGCTCATGAAGATATACTGTATAACCATAAAACTCAAAGAGTTATTGGAGATACTAGATATCACAGTGCTTTAAGTATACCTTTGATGGACGGAGAATATATTTATGGAAAAAACGATGTATTTGCTCTAATAATAATTTTAAAACAATTATTAAGAAGTGATGAATTTAGATTACTAATAAATGAAATAAGTTATGAGATAAATATCTTAACAGGAAAGTTACATACTATTCAAATAGGGAAAGTACTTGACGCGATGGGAATACCTATAAATTTTAGAAAATTATCAAATATTTAGGAGTGAGATTTTATGAAAAAAAATAAAACTTTATTTATATTATTAATTTCGATTACTAGTTTATTATTAGGAACAGTAGGAACCTATTATGCAACAACTAAATTTGGTTGGTTCTCTCAAACTGTTGTAAATAAATTAGAAAAAGAAGTAACGATTAATGAAAATGGAATAGCAGATGCAGTAGAAAAATTATATGACTCAGTAGTTATAGTAGGATCATATAAAGATAACAAATTAGCTAGCAGTGGTACTGGATTTGTATATAAAATAGAGGGAAACAAAGCTTATTTGGTAACGAATGCTCACGTAATAACGAATGCCACTAACGTGAAAGTAAAATTTACTAATCATAAAACATATGATGTAAAAGTAGTGGGACAAGATGAGTATGCTGATATAGCTGTTTTATCTATTGATAAAAATAAAATTATATCAGTGGCTAATTTAGGCAGTAGTGAGAAAGCTAGATTAGGTGATACTTTATTTACGATAGGTGCTCCACTTGATACAGAATATTCTTGGACAGTAACTCGCGGAATATTAAGTGGAAAAGATCGTTTAGTAGAAGTTGGAACAGGAAACTCTGGAGTAGCTAACTGGGTAATGAGCGTAATGCAAACAGATGCGGCTATTAACTCTGGAAATAGTGGAGGTCCACTAGCTAATTCAAACGGAGAAGTTGTTGGCGTTACTAACATGAAATTAGTAAGTAGTGGTGTAGAAGGTATCGGTTTTGCAATTCCGATAGAAGATGCTCTTAATT
>JAQUDY010000088.1 GCA_028685445.1 Bacilli bacterium | reverse complement strand
GAAACTTAGGTATTAAATATGACTTCATTCCAGCAAGTAACACAGTATGAACGCAGCAAGCTAAACCAAAGCCATGAAATATTGGTAATATAGAAAGTACAGACTTTCCAGGCTCAGCTGATTCAATTCTACTAATAGCTTGAAGTGCCATAGAATTTATAGCATTATGTGAAAGTAAAACTCCTTTAGGTTTTCCTGTTGTACCGCCACTATATAAAATCACGGCTTCTTTTGTGCTATCTACTTTTGTTTTATAATCATCTTTATCATATGCATACCCAAGATTATCAAATTCATCCCAAGTAATGATTTTACTTTCATCTAATTCCAATATTTCAGTATCTTTCTTATTAGTCACCTTTTTAATATACTGTTGAGCGAAATATGCTGTTTTAATAACTGCTGGCATTGAGTATGAAACGCTAGCTAAAATTATTTGTTTTAATTCTAAATTTTTAGTTGCTTTTAAAATTCTTGTTTTTAATAAGTCAACTGCTAAAATATACTTACTATTTGAAACTTCTAAATAGTACTCTATTTCATTTTCACTTGATAATGGGTGAATCATGTTTGCTGTTGCACCAATCATATTAACTGCATAAAAAAATATTATAGCCTCTGGAGTATTAGGCATACAAATAGTAACTCGCTCACCTTTTTTGACTCCTAATTCTTTTAATGACTTCGCAGTATGTTCTATTTTTCTTAAAAATTTTTGATAACTCACTTCTTTTCCAAAATAATCATAAGCTATTAATTTCGGATACTTTATAGCAGTTTTTTCTAATAATTCTACTAGAGAACAATTAGGATATTTTAAATCAGTTATTGAATCACCAAATGGTTGTAGTCTTTCTTTAGAATAGTCTTTATTAAAAACTTTACTTATAAAATTCATAAATTTTCTCTCGATTCTTTAATAATATTTTTTACTTTTTTTTCTAAAATTTTAGTCTCTTTTTCAATTTCTTTTGATTTAGGATAATAAAGTTCGCCAAAAATTATTTTTATATTTCTTTTAAATTTAGTATATTTTCCAACTATTGCAAAAGGGATTATTGGACTTTTACTTTCAATAGCCATTTTAACTGCGCCTTTTTTAAAAGGCATTATGACGTCATTAGTTCTATTTACTGTTCCTTCTGGAAATATACCAATTAAAGATTCATTGTTTAAAAGTTTAAGCGCTTCAGGTATAACTGTTTTATCTTTTACTCTTCTATTTACTGGAACGAAACCACATGATTTAAAAAACCACTTTCCTATTCCTTTAAATAATTCATCTTTTGCTATGAATCTTACAGATCTTCTTGTTGATGATCCTAAAAGGAAACCATCTAACTTGCTAACATGAGTCCCAGCAAGTATAACACGTCCTTTTTTTGGTATATTTTCTTTATTAATATAGATAGGTCTAAAACTAGGATAAAACCAAGTTAATATTATAGGCCTTACTATTTTATATAATAACGGTTCTTTCATTTTTTCCTCACTACTTTATAATTTTATCACAAAACCATGAAAAAAAGAATACTAGCGCGTATTCTTTAATTTATTTAAGATATCTTAAAATTAAATATGGCGTCCTCGAAACGATTCGAACGTTCGACCTGCCCCTTAGGAGGGGGCTGCTCTATCCAGCTGAGCTACGAGGACAAAAATAAAAAATGAGCCAAACATAACGAATCATGTTTGGCTCAGTAGCCAGAGAAATAACGAATCATTTCTTTGGCTGATTTAATATTATCAAAAGATATTATTAATGTCAACACTTTTTATTCGTTTTTTTAAAAAAAGTCATTTTTGATAAGCAGTTATTAATTTTTGGTGAATATCTGAGTCTACTAAGGAAATAGAATTTATAGCTTGTTCTAAGGATTCTTTATAGTTTCCAGCATAAAACTTTTTTTCTGCTTGTTTTAAACCATTATTTAAAGTCTCATTTATTGGTTTATATCTATTTCCATAAATTATCGTATTTTCAGCTAGATTAGCTGTTTTGATTGTTTCATTTGTCGTTTTAAATAATTTTAATGCTAAATCTCGAGCAGTATCAACCCTAGTATTTAATATTTTTATTGAAACAGGTTTTTTGTTTAATTCCTCGAGCATAGTATTAATTGCTTCGTTAGCTTCGTTTAATTGGATATAATATATTTCTGGAATTAATGGTAACTTGAAGCTAGATATCTTTTCTTTAGCATTTTTTAATATTAATTCTATTTCATTAAATTGTTCATGCGCTCTTATTTCATCTTCTTTTAAACCACCTAATGTTTTTAATGTTAATTCAAGCTTATCTTCATTTTTAGCTAGTCTTAAATTAAGATGTTCTAATTCTTTGTTCAACCTTGAAAATGCAAAAGATTTATTGCGGTAATTTTCTTGGACTACATCGTAATCATTTTGAATAGCTTTTATATTAATATTTAATTCATCTATAACTTTTACCTCTTTATTAGATAAATCGTAGCTATACTTTATATCTTCTATTTTAGCTGATAATTTTGTAATAATTTCTAACATTCTTTTACATTTAATGGCAACTTTACGCATATTTTCTTCAAATGATTTTTTAGTTATTCTTTCATTATCAAAATCGTTATATAAGCTTTCGAAATAAGATAAAATAGTTTTTAATTCAAATATTGAATCTGTTAAATTTAAAACATTTAATCTATCAAAAACATCTGCTATTTTTTTCTCGGATTCAGATATATTATAATCAATATTTAAATAGTCTAAATTAAATCCTTCTTTAACCATTTTATTATGAATGTTTCTTATATCTGAAATCTTGACAGGTATTAATTTTTTTCCCATCATAATAATTGCAGGAGACTCCTCAATAACGACAGTCAAATTACCTATTGTGTCATCTAAAGCTTTTACTATTTTCCCAACTTCGCTGTAAGCATTGTTTTCCATTGAAATTTCGAATGCTCCAAATAATTTGTCAACATTTTCAAATTGTAGTTCTAGTGGAACTTTTAATATTTCATATTCATCAGGATTTTTTTGATATTTTAAATATATTTCTCGATAATCTTTTTTTAGTTTTGTGACTATTTCTCTATTTTTGCTTTCACTTAATGATATTTCTTTAATTTCATTTAAAAGATAATCGCTTTTCGTTTTTGCGTAATAAACATTTAATTCTAAATTAGCGATAGCTTTGTTTTTTTCTTTGAAAGAGCCTCTTTTAAATAATTCTTCTAGCTCTAGAAGGCCATCATTTAATTTTGGTATATCTTGTTCTTTTATTATTCCATATCTACTTTGCCATAATTTATATTGCTTTTCTAGATCTTTATTATTAATTAAAGCACCTACTTTATTAAGCTCATTTTGGATAGCACCAGACAAAATAAGGTTTTTATCTTTTTCTAAGCGGAGTAATATTTCATTATATTTTTTCTTATTGTGTTTTTTTAAAAGAATTAGAACAAGAATAATTAAAATAACTATTACAACTGCATAAACAATACCTAATATTTCGTATAAACTATCCGTCATAAGAAGCCCTCCTCTATAATAAATATTATCACATATTTCAATAATTTAATAGTTAGTAGCGTTGTTTTTTATTGAAAATATACATTACTTTTATTTAATATTATTATTTACTTGCTGAAAATAATAAATCATCAATAGTTATAGTTTGATAGATGTTAAAACAGTTTAAATAAAGTGTTATCTCTTCTATATTAACAAGACTATATCCTTTATTAATTAAATCTGCGTATAGTTTTCTTCCTTTTTCTGTTTCACATAAAACATCGGAAGGAAAACGTTCTAATTTTGTTGTTATTAATGTTTTTCCTTTACTGTTAAATTGTGAGTATGTTAAATCAATTAATATAAAATCATCTCTATTATCAATCAATAAAAAATAATGCTCATAGTCAGCTCCTAAATCAAGACTATTTATTTTATGCGACATGATATTTTTTGATTTTAATATTTGTTTTATATTTATTGAATGAACTTTGCAGAGACCTTCTACATCTTTTGGAACGAGCTTCGAATAATCTTCTATTACTTTAGCTATTTTTAATTCTAAGTCTTCTAGAATCTTTTTGTTCATGGATTCAGCTTGATCCCAAAGTTCAGACCTTATACCCTGATTAATGAGATCATTGTGGAGTTTTTTGGCGGCTAGAACTTGATCTTC
>JAQUDY010000087.1 GCA_028685445.1 Bacilli bacterium | reverse complement strand
AGTAATTGATTGCTCTTTGTTCGTTCCTAAATCTTTTGCTTTAACATTTACTATTCCATTAGCATCTATATCAAATGTTACTTCAATTTGCGGAATACCACGTGGTGCTGGAGGAATATTTCCTAATTGGAAACGCCCTAATGTTTTATTATCTGCAGCCATTGGTCTTTCTCCTTGAAGAACATGAATATCTACTGCCGGCTGGCTATCTGCTGCTGTTGAGAAGACTTGTGATTTTGAAGTCGGAATTGTTGTATTTCGCGGAATTAATGTAGTCATAACATCACCTAAAGTTTCAATTCCTAAAGATAGTGGTGTTACATCAAGTAAAACTAAATCATCTACATCTCCAGATAAAACTCCAGCTTGAATAGCTGCCCCCATTGCTACAACCTCATCAGGATTAACTGATTTGTTAGGTTCTTTACCTAATTCTTTTTTAACTAATTCTTGAATATAAGGTATTCTAGTTGATCCACCTACTAAAATAACTTCATTTATATCACTAGCTGATAGTTTAGCATCCTTTAGAGATTTTTTTACTTCATTAAGTGTTGAATCAAATAAATCTCTATTTAAATCCTCAAATTTTGCTTTTGTTAAATTGATATCCATATGAACTGGACCATCACTTGTTTGACTTAAAAATGGTAGATTAATATTTGTTGTTGCTAAGCCGGATAAATCTTTTTTAGCTTTCTCAGCAGCATCTTTAACTCTTTGCATAGCCATTTTATCTTTAGATAAATCTATTCCGGTTTCTTTTTTAAATTCAGCAACTAAATATTCAGAGACTCTTTCATCAAAATCATCGCCACCTAATTTATTGTTTCCAGCAGTTGATTTAACTTCAAATACTCCATCTCCTAAGTCTAGAATGGAAACGTCAAAAGTTCCTCCACCTAAGTCATAAACTAGAATTGTTTGAGCTTTGTTTTGTTTTTCTAATCCATAAGCAAGTGCTGCTGCTGTTGGTTCATTAATGATTCTTTCTACTTCAAGACCAGCAATTTTACCAGCATTTTTGGTTGCTTGACGCTCAGCATCGTTAAAATATGCTGGAACAGTAATAACTGCTTTTTTTACTTTTTCTCCTAAATATTCTTCAGCATCTTTTTTTAATTTCATTAAGATTTTTGCACTTATTTCTTCTGCTGTATAATCTTTTCCATCCATTTTCACTTTTTTATTAGTTCCCATTAATCTTTTTACAGATTCAATAGTGTTATCTGGATTTGTAACTGCTTGTCTTTTAGCAGTTACTCCTACTAATTCTTCACCTGCCTTAGAAGCTACTACTGAAGGACTTGTACGGTCTCCCTCGGGAGTCACAATAATCTTTGGTTCTCCACCTTCCATAATAGATACAGCACTGTTTGTTGTACCTAAATCAATACCTATAATTTTTGCCATTTTAATTCACTCTCCTATTCATTTACTTTGACCATGGCTGGTCTAATTACTCTATCTTTATATAAATAACCTTTTTGAAGGACTTCTAAAACTACTCCTTCAGGTTTATTTTCATCTTTTTCTGTAATAACAGCTTGGTGAAAGTTCGGATCAAATTCTAAACCTTCTGCTTCTATTTCTTTGACTTCATTCTTATTTAAAACTTCTATAAAATTACCATAAATCATTTTAAAACCTGCTAAAAATTTTGAAATTTCATCAGTTAAATCATTGTCATCTAATCTTATTGCTCTTTCAAAATTGTCTATAACTGGTAATAAACTTTTAATAACATCCTCACTTGCATACTTTAAAAAACATGAGACCTCTTCTTCTTTTCTTCTTTTATAATTAAGTAGTTCCGCTTGAACTCTTAAATTTTTTTCTTTTTCTAAAGCTAAACTTTCTATTAAAGAAGTAACCTCTTCATTTTTTTTGACTTTCTTTGTCTTTTTAGCTTTAGTTTCTGTTTCTACTTTCTCTTTTTCCATATATTATTCCCTTTCTAGGTAGCTTTTTAAGAACTGTAATAAATATACTACTTTGTCATATTCCATTCTTTTAGGTCCTATGATTGCTATCGTTCCTTCTTCATTATTTAATTTATAACTAGTTTTAATAATTGTGACGTCTTTATCAAATTTGTTTTCCTCGCCAATATAAATATTAACGCCATCATCATCTGTTTCTATCTTCTTAACTAGCTCTATATTTTCAAGTTTACTAATAATACCTTTTATTTTATCAGGCTCATTATATTCTGGCTGTTTTAATATATTTGTTTTTCCTGAAAAGAAAACATCGCTTTGTTTAACAGAAAAATCATTAAATGCATCTTGAAAAAAAGACATAACTTCTTCATATTGTTTTATTTTTTTAGCTATAATTGGTTTTATTTCATATTCTAATTTAGCATTAATCTCATCAAGTGGTGTCCCAACTAAATTCTTATTAATAATCTCACATGACTTTACTACTTCTGAGACATTAATATTAGTTGGTATATTAGTTTGTTTATTTTCTACATAACCAGTATTTGTTATAACTACTGCGACCACTTTTTGATCACTAAGTGGGACTATGTTAACTTGTTTTAAAGTTTGATCTTTACTTTCTTTTCCTAAAACAACACTAGTATAATTAGTGATTTCACTAATTATTTCCATACACTTTAATATAGCATCACTTACAACTAAATCTTTATTACTTAAAATTGTTTGAAGCTTTAAAACATCATCTCCAGTTATTTCTTTAGGTTTCATTAAATTATCAACATAATATTTATAACCTGCTTGACTAGGTATTCTTCCACTAGATAAATGAGTTTTTTCTAAGTATCCTAAAGTTTCTAAATGCACCATATCATTTCTAATCGTTGCACTTGAACACTTTAACTTTTTAACTAATGATTTACTACCAACTGGTTTAACAGTTTTAATATACATTTCTATTAATAATTTAAGCAACTCCTTTTGCCTATCATTCAAAGATATCACCTACTTTTTAGCACATGTTTTTCTTGAGTGCTAATAACATTATAATATTATATTTAGCACTTGTCAATATATGACTGCTAATTTTGTAAATTAATTTTTTCCATAAAATAAGCCGTCTGTTTTGACAGCCTATTAATAAGTTTTTTTACTTATTATTCATTGTATAGTTCAAATCTATATTTTTGATTATTTTGATTGACCTCGTCTAAAAACATAGTAAGTGGTCTAGCGTATAATTTATTTTCTTTATACAGTGCTCTATAAATAACTAATCTTTTCACGTCTTTTTTTATTTTTTACTTTCTATATTTATATTTGCTTTAAATATTTTACCTAAATCATCAAGTTGATTATAATTATCTCTATAAAAATAAAACTTTATTTCATATGAGTGAGCAGCATTAGTAACTTTTCCAATGAATTTTCCTATTCCTAAATTAACATCTTCTTTCCCTATTCCTTCTTTAGTTAATACATCTGTAGAAAGAATTCCTTTATTATCTAAATTTGTCCCTTTTAAAGTATAACTAATTGAATTTTGTTCAAAAGAATTATCTATTATTTCTAAATTTATTTGATAAAGCATCTCTTCATCAGTAGTATTATTAGCGTTTATTGTAAATGTTTTAGTAATAAAAGGATCATTAGAAGGTGCAATATCACTAATTGTTATTAAAGGTCCTCCATTATAATAAAAGTCCATTTCTCCAGAACTAGCTACTATTGAAGGTTCATTTTCATTATCAAAAAAATCTGCCATAAAATATGAATAAGTAACCCCGGATATTAATAACATTAATAAAATAAATATAAAAAAAGTAAGTATTTTATTTATTATTAAAATTGTTTTTATTAAAATCACCTACTTTTATTTTTATATTGACATTAATTCTTGTTCTTTTTCTTTTGTATTAGTTTCTACTATTTTATTATATTTATTAATTAAATCTTGAATTTTAGTATAATAGTTATTAGTTTCGTCTTCTGGTAAGTCTGCTTTTTTTACTATGTTTCTTGCTTCTTCTCTACATAAACGAAGTGCTACTCTAGCTTCTTCTGCAAATGATTTTATTTGTTTAACATAATCTTTTCTACGTTCTTCATTTAATTCTGGTATTGTTAAGATAATAGATGCTGGCACCGTTTCTGTTTGAGAAACTATTGTCTCATCTAAGTGAAGTGCTCCTGCATCTTTACTTAGATTGCTTTCCTCAAGTGCTTTATTTAAACTATAACGATATTCTGATGTTTTACCTTC
>JAQUDY010000002.1 GCA_028685445.1 Bacilli bacterium | reverse complement strand
ACATAAACGACTTCTTTGTCATTTTCTTTTCTAAATATTTTCATATCAAACCACCACATTAGTTATTATATACATATTTAGATAGAAGTCAGATATTATTTTTTATTTTTAAGTTCTTTATATATATCATTTAATATTCCATAATTTCTACAAGTCTTAATGCTCTATTATAACCAATATTAAATTTCCTTTGTATTAACGATGCACTTACTTTCCCAAACGAAATAGCAAAATCAACTATTTCCATAAACAAAGGATCTTCAACTTTATAATCGAAAGATTTATCAGTTTTTTTTCGTTCTTCATTTTTCTTTTGCTATTTCTATAGTTACAATGTTTAAGTTGTTGATTTCATCACCTTTAATTAATGAGCTTGAAATATCAATAAAAGATAAAGCATCCTGAATATTATGTAATTGCTGCGATAACATTTCGCCGATTAAATCTTTATCATCTTTAATTCTTTCAATTGCTTTATCATTTCTAACAATAAATGAACGTAATTTAGCTGTATTCTCGTATGCTTTCAAATCAAAAGCTACTTCTATTCGATAATATAACTCCTTATCAAACTCTAGATTAGCCTCTTTTACCTTTTTAGCAACTTTGACATCTATATCTTCATCAAAAATATTTGTATCAATCGTTTCATTAAAAATTATTTCTTTTACTTCTTCCATACTACAAAAATCTCCTACTTATATTATGTTTCAACTTACTGGTATTACTATTTCATTAATAACTTTAATTGCAGAGATGACATCTTCAAATTCTATGTCTTTGGCATAATCATATTTATTTTGATAATTAGTCCAAAGACTTCTTATGTGATCATCTTCTTCAATTTTCTTAATAATTTTCTCGCTGTTATCTATATCATTAGTAGTTTCTCGTTTTTTACTTGTATTCCTAACAGCTTGGTATAAAGTTCCCTTATTTATGTTATCCCATTTTAAATTTACAAACATATATAAATTATAATAGTCTTTCATTCTAGAATTATCAATGTTTCTACTGATAATAGATTCATACTTTTCAGCAATGATGGTTTCGTAGTTATAACTTAAAATATTTATAGTTTCATTATCAAATAATGTCTTATAATCAAATTCAACTTCTTTGTATGTAATAATATCACCAGCAGTAATATCAACTATTAAATGAGTCCATAAGTTGTCCAAAGTTGCTTTTAAATTAATACTGTAACCACCATAGGTATCTTCTTCCCGAATCTCTTTAATTCCAACTATTTCAAAAGTTATATCATCGTTTACATCGATTTCAATTAATTCTTTAAAAGTTTCTGTAATTGTATCTTCATTTAATGGTAATCCTTTCAAAGTTGCATCAAGATCCATTGTTGCTCTTAAATTCACACCAAAAATAGATGTTAATAGCATTCCGACTTTAATAATGAATTTTTCTTTATATTGGGACACCGATATTCTTCTTAGTAATCCTTCAAACATAAAACTTTGAAGTAAGTAGTTTGATGTGATGTTAGTTTTCCCTGATAAATTGCGTAGTTTTGCTTTTAAACTATCTCCATTTTTAATCATGTTAACACCTCAAATGTTTTTCTCACCTTTTCATAAATATTTAATTTTTTTGCATAAGCATATAATTTATTGGTGTCTTTAGTTTTGCTATAAAAATAATTTCTAATTGCTTTATTATATAGTTCTAAATCTAGTTTGTTTTTATTTTTAATAATATCGCAAATGCTTCTTTCTATATCATATACTCTAACAACATTCCCATAGTTAGTTTTAAAATCTGATAAACCTAAATTAATGTATTCCTTTTTTACATAATATAAGTTGATATTTCTTTCCTTTTGTAATGACCCGTTATAATCGCTCTTAACTGTTACATCATATTTAATAGGAATTCTATCACTTAAACCATGAAAATAAAGAGCTGTTAAATTTGAAAAGACTGCATTTTTACTTTTTGAATTGATAATAAAGTATTCATCGTCTAATTCATTAGGTAAAGAATAAATACCTCTTGATAATCTATTAATTTTATTTTTATCAACCATAAAACTCAAGAATCTTCTAGGAATTCCTGATTTCTCTACTTCTTTTGTTGTGATATAAGTATTGGTTTTAAATAAATTTAAAATCTTATTTTCATTATCCATAAATTAAAAACTCCCTTTCACACTGAAATTATATCATAAATCAGTGTGAAAGGGAATGGTTTTGTTTTTGAAAACTTTAGCAAAGTTAAATTAACGATAACAATTCTTCTCTAAGAACATCATTTCCCTTAAAATTTTGTAAGATTTTCTCGTTAACAGATATTCCTTTTTCTGTTATTTGTACAAATTGTATGTTATTATCTGTATTTAACTCTCGAGCCAAATAGATGGAAATTCCTTCTTTAACTAATTCGATTTCAAAAAGATCATTTGTCCTATATTTTATAGTATTATATAATTCTTCATTTATTATTTTTTCATCTATATCTCTAATAGTTTCTATAAAAGGCATTAATTTAAAAGAGATAAAATCTTCTTCAATTTTAAGTTTTACAATGAAAATATTGTATAATTTTTTCTTGTTATCCCGATTGTTTCTAACCCAAACTTTTTTTAAAATCTTAGGTTTGCCATTTTTATCTTCATAAATACTTTTACAATTATCACTTATTCGCAACTCTCCATTTATTAATTCTGCAGCAATGTCCCCTCTTTTCCCCACATATATCAATTCCGATTTATCAATATTGTCATAATAGCTTAACATTCGGTTTGCTTTTTCTCTTATCGTTTTTCCGCTAATAATCCATTCTAATAACATGGAATAAAAATTAATAGCTTTTTCATTACATAATCTTGATAATGAGATATCGTCATCATTACCTAATTTGAAAATTTCAGAAATTGCTTTCAGTAAGTCCTTAATAGTTTTTATATCATTATAACTTGATAATCTTTCATTTATTTGGTTAGTTTGTTCCTGATTAAGCTTCAAACCATTAAGGAGACTTTTTCTAATTGTTTCATTTTCGTCTACAATTATTTCATTAACATTAAATATTTCTTCAATATCAATTTCATTGTCTAGTAATTTTATTTGTTTTAAACTTGTTTCAAATTCATCTGAAATATCACTTTTTATAGTAGCCTCTAAGTACTCATTTTTAGGTGTTTCTTCTATAATGCCATATGCCGGATTAATAATTCTCTTCCTTATTGCTGTTTTTCTAGTATTTGAAGCATCAAAATGTATGTCACAAATTAGTCGATTCAAATTTCCCGATGAAACAATATTGTTAATCCTATTAATTCGACCACTTAAGTTTATGAAGTCCTGAGGTGTCATGATTTGGGTGCCAATCTTATAATCAAAGATAAATAAATTATCACTTGGAGTATTAACGCCTTCTAAAATTGAAGAATTGGTAACGATATATTTTATTTCATCACAATTCTTATATAAATTTAGCAAATAAAATTTAATAATATCAGGCATCTCTCCATGTATATAAATTATACCCTTTTTTAATGTATCAACAACATTGTATTCTTCTCCAATAAATTCTATTAAATCTTGATAAATATTTACATCTACTGTTATATCTTTGAGTTCAAGAGAAAATTCAATTGCGTATTCCTCTAAAATCTTTGGGGAATTACAAAAAATGATATTTTTATTTTTGCTATTTTCTTTTATATATTCAAAGAAAGATAAATATGTATTATCCGTAAAAGTAAAATTAGAATTCATTAATGCAGTGTTTGGTAAATAAAGTTCTTTTTTGTTATCATGATAGAAGTAATAATTATAATTTTTCATATCTCTTATTCCATGAATAGTTTCTATAGGGTTATTATATAATCCTTTAATTTTAACTAACTCTGGATTATTCAATACTGGAGAATAATATTTAACTATAACATTATGCTGTTTTCTCAATAAAAATATTGTTTGTGCTAATTTATATGATCTTTCTCCATTTCCCAATAGTTTATGTGCTTCATCTATGAAAAGATTAGATATATTTGATAAAGCTTTTCGCTTTATTAGTTCATAGCATCTTTCTTGCGTTAAAATATAAATGTTTTTATAATTTAAACTCGGTTTTATATCGTGGTGCGTTATTACTTTTATATCAACTTTCTTTTCTTTAGCAATTCTAATTAAATCGGTTTTTACCTGATTTAGCAGCGCTACTAACGGTACAATTATTATTGCATCTTTTTTTGATAGGAATGAGCTTTCTAACATTAACTCGGTTTTACCAAAAGATGTAGGAGCTACTAGCGAATAATCATTATCAACATTTAAAAGACTAAATATAGTTTGCTGTCCAGATGTCAATATTTTATTATCATGTGTATTGGTTTCTATATTAAATTCAAGTAGCAGAATAACAAGTTCACTATCTACTTTTGCATTATATTTATTTAATATAATATCAATTATTGGATTATAACCAAATATAATTGCAAATTCAAGCAAAGGTTTAAAATCTTCAAAATCAATCGCATATCTAATCAAAATACCATAGGCAAAATTTAGAAACATTTCATTATTTTCTTTAGTAATTATGTAAAAAGCATACCTCAGTAAACTATCAATTTTAGTTTTATCATCTTTCATATATTTCATATAATCTGTAACAAAATATTTGTTTAACTCATTATCATTCATAATTATCACCGAATTTTGATTCTAGATAATTAACTATTTTCTTATAATCAGAATTTCTAATACACATTGCAAATATTTTTTGATTTATCACTCTAGTATCAAAAAAATCATTTATGTATGTTTTAATAAAATCAAGATTAAATTTACCATTGTCTAATATAATCATCGATCCAAGTAATTTATTGTAATCACTCGAACTATTTATAGTGAGTTTATCATAAATTTTTTTAGCATCTATATCTTGTTGTTCTATTTGACAAACGACTAGTTTCTTTGCTTCTTCCCATCTGTTTAATTTAGAATCGTTAACTTCTTTTTCAATCTGTTTTGAGGCATCTTTCAATTTTTCTTTATTATCATTATCAATATTACTAGAGTTTACAGCACTTTTTACTTCAACTATCCACAACTTATCTTCAGAATAATAGCATCCATCAAAGCCTTTATAAAAAAATTGATGTCCATTTGAATAACCTATTGTTGGAAAGATTGATAAAAATTCCTTTGCATTTTCCTCAATTCTCATAAAACAATGAAATAGAAATTCTCCAACAATTCCCACAATATTCGTTTCTGTTTTAGTATTAATTTTTAATGTAATGTATTTTAATGCATTTAAAAAAGCATCTTTTGTCATAATTTTTTCTGAATTCTTTTTACCCATAATGATTTCAAAAAAATTTTCTTCAATTAATTTACCTAATTCATCATCAATGTTGTCTATATAAACTAGGCAAACCGAGACATTATCATTAATTTTTTCAATACAATAATTCATACTTCACCTCACAAAATACAAAAATAGAGCATATTCCATCTTAAAAAATGAAATTCTGCTCTATTATTAATATCATTTTACCAATTTTTGTTATTTTTGACAATGGTTTTAGTACTATCTTCCTATTTATCTTTCTTTAATTTTTCATAAATGGTTTTAAACAACTCTGTTCTTACACTATCCATTACGTCTGGATCTTTAAACATGATATCAAATAGTTCCTTATCTTGTTCATACCTTTTTACCGCATTATCATAAAATTTTTTATCATACACTTTTTAAATGCTTGTTCATCATTGTTTTTCGCAAACATTCTCATTCTTTCATCACCAAGATAATTGTAACTACATCATTTTATATACTTTTGATGTAGTTGACATTATGAAGATTCCTTTTTCCCGAGGCTAATTCTATTTATTCTCTTCAACACTAATTAACTCATCAAGTTGTTTCTCGTTATTCGCCTTTTCATTCTCTAGTTCTTTTAATTGTTTTCTAAAATCAGAATCATCTAATGTACTATTATAAATACCATATATTAGTTCCACTTCAGGGTGATCTTTATATTTTTCATATTCATTAGTTGATAAACCCTCAAAAGTAGCAGTTCCATCCAATAATTCGTTAAGTAATTTTTCTAATTCTTCTGCAGTAAAATTAAACTTCACATCTCCTTTAACGATTTTTGGTTCATCATTTTCAATTGTAATTTTAATTTTCATTTAACATTCCTCCATAAATTCTATTTCTATCGCTTATTGCAATTGGTGAGCCATCAATTAATTTCGCTATAGTTTCTACCATATTTTCCTTAGTATTTATTTTACTAGTAAAACTTAAATTCAAATAATTTATATTGTTTTTTTGTATAAGTATCTTGTCATTAACTGCGTATATTATTTTGTTTGAATCACCATTTACAACTAATAATGGCTCGTGAGTAGTTATAAAAATTTGAAATTTAGATTTTAATTCATCTAATTTTGCAATTAAATCCTCAAGAATATATTCTTTTTCCAGATTGTTTTCTGGTTGATCAAATAAAATTATTAAATTCCCACCAATTTTTTCAATATTACTATCTATCATATTTGATATATATAATTTACTCAGTTCACCAGCAGTCATAGTATCAATACTTTTATATGTATTATTGCTTTGTTTTACTTTTATTTCAAATTTTATATACATTTTTCGCTCTTTATTTATTTCAATAAAAGACGAAGAATTATTATCTATGAAAATTTGTAAAAATCTATCCATTAATTTATAATCAGACAAATCTATATTTTCAAAACTACCAAATAAAGTACTTTTAATCGCACCACTTTTTCTTCCGATATTGTTTGGAAAAACATCTTCCAATTCATCAAATGTTAGTCTGATATTTTCTAATTCTACTATTAAACTACTATTTTTATTTAACGGAAAGCACTTTTCGATTATTTCTCGTGTTAATAAAGGAACATTTTTCTTTTTCTTTAATAAAGTTGATTCATGTAATTTATCGATAATTATACTAACACTATTTTTATTATCTTTTCTTTTTTCAACTATAGCCATTACTTTTTCGCCTAACTTTTTATTAAAGTCTGTTATTAATTCATTTATTTTACTTTGCTTTCTTAAAATAATATCCATCTCATTCTTTTTTATAGTATGTTTCAGTAACTGAATTAAAATTTTTGTTTTTATTTGAGAATTACCATTTAACATTGATTCTATCAAGTTTTCATCTAACATATATTTCACTTTAAAATTATTATATATTTCAGTAATTTTATCTATTGTATTAATATCTTTTTCCGATGTCGTTATTTTATTTTTTAATTCTTCGCTTTTTTTATAATAATCTGTACTAGTAAAGACTTGAATAGCTTTCGAATACCCCTTATTTTGAGATAAAAACTTTTTGTTTTCGTTTATACGATTTAATGTATCTTTAATAATAACATTATTTTGTTTTATTGTTTGTCCATTTTTTATATATCTGTTTATTTCATCATCATATTTATTCAACAATTCATCGAAAACCGAATAATCAATTTTTAAATTAAATTTATCTAATATAGCTTCTCTTTCGTTAGAATAGATTTCTAACATTTGATTATAAATATTCTCGCCCTCAAAAATTTTCCAGTTATCGGATACATTTATCGTCTCGCCTTGTGAATCATATAATGTAATGTTCATATCTCGGCAAATGTTTTCGTACCCTTTTTCTCTGTTTGGTTTAGAACTATTATTTTTTAAATGCTCACCTGTTAATTCATACTTTATAATATTTAATAGTAATGTTTTCCCACTACCAGATTTACCTATTATAGAATTAAGCCCGTGAGAACAATGTATTGTACATTTACGGATTTGCGCATCAACCTTTTTAGGAGATATTTCTATTTTAGAAATATAATTTACCTTCGTTATAATATTATTTTGTTTTTTTATTCTGGTATTTTGCATCAAAGCAGAAAAATATAAATCATTAAAAGTATTATCACCCCATATGTATGTTGCTTCAGCACCAATCGTTGAATAGGTAATATCTTTATTCCTATCAACTGAAGAAACAGATGTAGCTTTATCTAACCATTTAAATTCCTTTTGATTTAAGAATTTTTTTAATTCATTTTTTAGTTGAACTTTATGATAAGTTTTATTATCCTCAATTAAAACAGGGAAGACCATATCAAATCCCATGATTTCTTTAAGTTGCTCCGGGTTTTTCGAGCCAGATTTATTACCATTCGATTGTTTCATTCCATGCGGAATTATAATAGCCTTCTTTTGTAATTCTGCTAAAGTATTTGCTAATTGCTCAACATCTAAATATAAAGCATTATTTTTAATATAATTTTTTTCAAATTCATTTTTTAATTCGAAAACATTAATGTTATCAGGAAATAAAATTACGGTATGTAAATACTTATCTGGCTTATGACCTTTTATATTTATTTCGATTCCAAGTATAAGTTCAATTTGCAATGATGATGCCAGCTTTTTCAACAAAATATACTCCAAAGGAAGAATTAAATTTGATTGTGTCATAGCAAGTAAGTTAAATTTATTCTTATATGCTTCTATTAGTTTTTTTATCGCATCATCGTAACTAAAATTCGAGACAAATGTTACTGGTTTATCTATAGTCCTATCATATCCACCAAAGTGATTATGTATCGATATTTTAGAAAATTCATCATATTCAAAATTCATTATCCTATCAATCATAAAATCTCCTATATTCTTTCCAATACGCCTTTATCTAAATCGTCTAATGTGTATAAATGCTCTATATTTTGATACGCTTCTCTTAAATTGTTTTTAGTTGATTTCCAACCTTTACCATCGGTTATCCAAACGAAAACAACCCCCTTAATACCTTGAATATCCTTTCCAAGTTTTGCATAACTTCTGGCAGTTTCATTTAATTTAGACCCGCCGCCACCATAAAAGTTTGTTTCTATTAATAGCAATTTGTCACTTTTAGTTTTAACCACAAAATCAAATCTTTTATTAGTCTTCTTGTTTTCTTCATCTAAATTAAGACCATCAAGGACATCAGTTTTAAAATGATTCTTTATATCATTTTTAGTTGCTTCTTTTAAATAATCAACATTAGAGATTTTTTTGATATAGCCTTCAACTATATTTTCCATTAAATGACCAGTTCTATTCTTTCGAGCATTTGTATCTAGACCCACTTCAACTCCAGTTACATAATCAACTAAATTCTTAATTTTTTTCTTTTGGAATAATTCAACTAAACCGCTTTCTTTTAGTAATTTAGTATAATCCTTAATATCTCTATTCATCTTTTTGAAACTATAAGAGATTATTTCACCATCAATAATTTTAATTTCTCCTTCACGAATAGCAAGTAAAATTGGTATTACTTCTATTACGTCAGGATATTCAACAATTAGCCTCATAAATTCTTGTTCAATATTCTCTTTGCCAATTAAATAATTAAGTAAATTTAATTGCATTTCTACTTTACCAACATTTTTATATACCTTCTCAAAATCAACATAATAATCATATGTTGCTATTGAATCTTTTAAGCTTTCGATAATTTCATCAAATTTTCTTTTCATTTTCTAACCTCCTGATTGATAAATCTATAAATTCTTGTTCTTTCTCGATGCCAATATATTTTCTGTTTAAAATATTGGCTACAATACCGGTAGTGCCACTTCCACTAAATGGATCTAGTATAACGTCATTTTCATTAGTAGAAGCCAATACTATTTTTTCTAGCAAAGCCTTTGGTTTTTGGGTTGGATGCTTTCCATATTTCTTTTCGCTTGGTTTAACTAAAGAGGTTTCCCAAACATCTTTCATCTGCTTACCATTATTTATTTTTTTCATACATTCATAATTAAATTTATGTTTTGCTTTTTTTAAATCTTTCTTCGCCCATAATACTGTTTCAGTAGAATGAGTAAAAGCACGACAACTAATATTTGGTGGTGGATTTAATTTCTTCCAAGTGATATTGTTTATAATTTTAAACCCTTCTTCTTCAAGAGCTAATCCAATGGAATAAATATTGTGCATTGTTCCACTTATCCATATTGTACCACTATCTTTTAAAATCCGTTTGCATTCTTTAATCCATTTTTTATTAAAATGATGTTTTGCCTTAATATCTAGTTTTTCATCCCAGTCACCTTTTTTAACACTAGTCATTTTGCCAGAAGAACAAGTTATCCCATCACCAGAAAGAAAATAAGGAGGGTCTGCAAATATCATATCAATTGATTTTTCTTGAAACTTTTTCATCACTTTTATGGAGTCATTATTAATTAAAAGAGCATTATCGGTTTCATAATATATCTTAGTATCATTAATAATTTGTAATAATTGTTTCTTCAACTGAACCTCTTTTACTACCATTTGAATTAATATTTCTTTTTGCACTAATAACCTTAATATTATAATCTTTATATAACTCATTAATAAATGGCGTATTATGATTAGATAACATTACATAGACTCCTTTTTTATCTAATCTTTTATAACATTCAAATAACCTTTTTTGATCTTCTTTATTAAATCCTTTATCAGTATAACTTGTAAATGATTCGTCATTTAAGGTGTCATAAGGCGGATCAAAATATACAAAGTCACCTTTTTTTGCAGTCTTAACTGCGTCTTCAAAATCACCGTTCAAAATGTTTATATCAAATTTACTTAAATAAGTATACACGTCTTCTAGATTTTTTTTGTCAAATATTTTTACTTCTTTCTTTTTATTAAAAGGAACATTAAATTGCCCATTACTATTAACACGATATAATCCATTGAAACAACTTTTATTTAGATAAATTGTTCTAGCTGCTCTTTCGGTAGAACTTAGCTTATCCATCAATCCTTCTTTTCTATCAAAGTTTCTTATTTCATAGTAATTTTCTTCATCATGATTTTTTTCATTTATTTTTAGTTGTTTTATTAGATCATCAAGCATAAAAACATTAGTTGACAAGCATTTATAAACATTTATTAATTCAGAATTATAATCATTTATTACTGCCTTATTTGGACGAAGCGCAAATAATACTGCTCCACCACCAACAAACGGTTCATAATATGTTTTAAATTCTTTTGGTGCAAATTCTTTTATCTTATCAATTATTTGTCTTTTCCCGCCTGCCCATTTTACAAATGGTTTGGGGTCTATTGCTTCAAACATATTATTGCCTCCAATCTTAAGTAATTTCATTATATCATTTATTGACAAAAATATCAGCCAATTATAATTATTTTGCGGAAAACTCTTGCAATATTTTTTATTTAGAGTGATATATAGAACGTCCAATGAAAGTGAGGTTTTTATGATAAAAGGAAAAGAAGACATAACCGATGAAGAATATGAAGAAAAACTAATACCGTTAAATATTAATTTTAAAAATTACATGATTAAATTTATTATTCCTGAGGCATTCGCTTTTCAACTAGCTAATTCTTATCACCGTGATTGTTTATGTGACGCAACTTTTGAACAACATTTTCACTCTATGTGTGACGTTTTTAATGGATTTCATGATTCTATTATTGACATTTCCAGCAAAACATTTGATATATTAAAAATTAAGTATAATTTAGTTATTATTGATGACTCGCCAGTGAAACTAGAAAAATGGCAATAAAAAAGAACCAACCATTAAAATTTATATTTCTATTGGTTGGTTTTTATAATTTTTCAGTTATTTCTTTTAATTCCTGCTTGATAGCATATAAATGTTTTTCTGTTTGCGTTTTATCCGATGATTCACTTTTTATAAATTGGGTAACAGTATGAACTATGTTTGGCTTAATGTGATAGCTCTCAACATATTTTCTTCTCAAACTATAATATGTTATGATAAAATCAAACTCTTCCGAATCGTTATTAATACAATTCACAGCTGCGCTTATTTTTTGCTTTGGAGCTAATATAAATTTTGTTTCATCTGTAAAAAATTTAAAATCATTCAGCTCTTTTCCAATTAAAGATTTTACAACATTAGTTTTTGGTACTGTTTCAATTTTTTCAATCATTCCAATGCTATTACCAAAATTTTCAAGTATTAAATAACTATTTTGTGTTTTTGAAAAATGTTCCAAATATATACTTATAACTGCTCTACTTGATTCTCTTTTAAATTCATTGTTTTGTTTTAAAGTAAAAATAGCAAAAACTATTCCTGAGATTACTCCTATTGAAGTCATTATTGTACTTACTACCTGTACTTTATCAGTAGTACCTAACTCACAAAACCAATCAAACATAAATATCACCATTTTAATTTTATCAGATTACAAAAAAAATTGATACCTCCTTATGAAATACGCGATTTCACATACGCAGTTGGGGGCCGTTTTTCTTATTTGATTAGTGTTGGAGACTAAGATGTGGGGGTGCCTCTATATAATTTAGGCATCATTATACCATCTTTCCCCTTCAAATATTAACTTGGCAATCTCGTTATAATAGGTATATTAAAAACATCTGTGACACATCTATCTCTACTTTAGCTAGTATTTATAAGTGTTCGTCATCAGTTTTTTGTCACAGACAAATTTTTACTATGCTTAGATTCATATTCTATCTGACACATGTCATCAAATTCCAGCTTTTCACGTAGTTCATCATCAGCATATGCTGGTTCAATTAAACAAATATATCTGGCACGGTCATTACCCTCTCTAATTTGCTTGGTATATGTGCCATTATCATGTTCAATATACTTTCTTTCCATAAAGCCTTTTTTAAGCGTATTTGGATCAAAATTCAGTTTCTTCGCTTCTTCATCAAATACCTGTCTAAAAACATAAAATCGATTATTAAGATATTTACCTAGTCGTTGACCTTTAAACAAAGGATGAAACATCTCCATTTTTGATTGAAAGATACTTATTAAAGCATGATACCCACTATCAATCATATCGGTATTTTTGTTAGTATCTAATAAATTTAATAATCTAATCCCATATTTTTCGCTTTCATTCATATCTGGATTACCAAATATAAATTTATGAGTCAAATAATCTGTAATAATCAGTAATGACGCTATATCAATATGTGATGATATTTCGGTTATTTTTTGATTAGATAGTTTTTCTCTTATTTCCTTTTCTTTATCTAGCATTTTATTAAGATTATCTTTCTTTGATTTAATAAACTCATTAATAAATTTTTCACCAGCCACACCATAATTATCAGCAATATTCCGATGAACATCACTAGCTATTTCTTCTTTAGCAAAAGGTTTGGCATATACTTCAATTACTCTTGAAATAACTCCGTTATTTGAATTGCCAGATATAATTGCTGATTCACCTGTTGTAATGGTAATATTCATCCATTCATGAAATTCTCTAATACCACCATTTTTGGCACCTCTTGTTTTTCCTTTACCATTACTAACTGTATAAACAAAATTATCGTTGAACTCATCATTGTTTTTACCAGCAGCTTCTCTTTCATCAATACAAAGTGGTAAGTCATTATTAATAGCTGCCAAGTTCTCTAGTGCTACTTTTGTTGCACTAAAACTAGTAATTAATATATTAGGATTTCCCAACACCGATTGAACAACTTTCAAAGCTGCCGTTTTACCACTTCTAGAAGTAAACCAATTATGGAATATAAAATTTCTAACCTTAAATATTCTAAGTAATGGTGATGCAAAAGCACAGTTTACATAAGTTCGAAAGACATCATTAGCTAGTAATGGTTTCACCAGCTTTATCCACTCTTCTAGTTTTCCATAGGTCTTATATGCATTTTCCATCTTGCCAAACTCACCAGGTATATCAAGCTCTAAATCGCCGCTTACAAAAGGAGCAAATAAATCCTTATGCCATCCATACTGAGAAACACTATTACTAACAGTAATATTTTTGTTTTGGTTAATGAACTGCCAAATATACTCTTGAATCTTACTGGAGTTTCTTGTAACAAAGTCAATACCAATTTCATTTAAAATACTATTTTTACCCGAAAATAACACATCTTTTGAATATAAGGCTGAATGCCAATTATTTTTAAAATATGATACTTCTGCCTTTTCAACCCCTGAATAAACATCCTTCGCTATTTTAGTAATGATAAACGGTGTTGAACAGATAAGACTTGTATCTTCATCTTTTTTAAACCATATCCCTTTTTCATCTACTTTAAAGTTACTAGGAATTATATATTTTTCTAGTAACTTTTTAAATTTATCTTCTTTCATTATCCATTTTCCTTTCAATTTTTTATCAAATGATTCTTTAAATTTTTCTACTGCTTTTAAGCTGACAAATAAGTCACTAGGATCCTTAATTCCTTCATCATGAAATCCGATGAGTGATATTTCTTTTTGATAGTTGTTTTTAATTAACAAATTCCAAATATTTATGGTAAATTGTTTACCACCATCATCTGGTTCTTTATAAATTGTGATATCCAAATCTTTTATATGCTTGAGCCATTCTTCTTTAAAAGCATTCGCACCCGGTACTCCAAGAACTGAATACCCACAATAAGTTAATGTATGAACATCACTTTCGCCTTCTACCAGAATTACATATCCACACTTTTTAATAAATTTAATATTCTGTAATCCATAAAGTGATAATCCGATATTTTTATCACTACTAAAGTTTTGATTGCCATAACGGTATTTATTATATAGATGGTTTCCATCTTCATTAAAATAAGGAATAACTAATCTATTTTTATTGTTATATAATCCAAACATTTCTTTTAGATCATCTTTATCTAACAACTTCTCACTAGCATATTCTTCTAGTGAATATTTACTAAATGGTTTTGATTGAATTTTCTTACCATTATCGAGGGATTGGTCTTTATTAAAGACTTTTTCAAAAGTAATAAAATTACCTTTTACTCTGCAACTAAAACAATAATATCTGCCTGTACTTCTTTCAATATGCATTGATGGATTATGATCATCATGAAAAGGACAAAGAACCACTAGTTTATCCTTATTAATAATCATATTATTAAAATATTTACTATACTTATCTTTATAATCTTCCATTGTTAAACTTAAAATTTGGCACAAAAAAACAATCTATATTTAGACTGCTACAATACTTACATTGTAAGTGCGACATATTTTACTTTCGTTGGAAGATTTTCTTTAAGTTTCATGACTCTTATATAATTATCAGCATCAATACTTCTCCAGTCGATTTTATCAGTTTCTATTTCGATAATTTTAAATTTGTATGCTCTTTGCATTCTTGCTATAAATTCATCGATTTCAGCTTTAGTCATCGGATTTGATTCTAATATGTTTTTATCATTTACTTGTATTACGTTATCCATCATTTGTTTTTTAAATAATTTAACAAAATTATTTACTTTGTCGGCTTTTATTTCAAGATGTTTAAGGGTTACTGTTTTTCGTTGCGAGTGCTTGCTAGCTTTATTATTTATTTTTATATCTATTTCAATTGATTTAATAAAGTCTTGAACCATTATCTGTTTAGCAGACTTTTCCATACTTGCCCACCTGTCATAAGTTAAATCATAATAATCCCAGCTAATTCTTTTCATTGTTTCAATTAAAGTTGCTTGAGTAATGATATTCTTATCAACATTAGGCTCTTCGGTTGCATCTTTTTCTAGAGTAAGTTCTATATCTCTTATCTTTGCATCGTATTGGTCATTATCAACCAACATCTTATTTTTAGCAATAGCACCATCACGATATAATTCGATATTTCTTTCCTTGCACTTTTTAAGTTCAGTAATTCTAGTTTTATAGTTTTTGATTTCGTATTTAGTTAATTTTTTGTTTTCCACCGTTGCCAGACTAATATCAGCCATTGCCATAAAGTCAATAATATGACTGATTTTTTTTATAACTAAATCTTCAACTATTCTTTCATTAATGCTGGCACCTTTAGTTTTAATGCAAGGTCTACATTCATAATAATGTTGGAGTTTCTTTTTATTATCGGCCGCCTTTCCATAAGCACAAGTGGCAGACATTATTTCTCCACAAAATGGACATTTTATTTTATGCCTAAATAAATATGGTACTTTCGTTTCATGATTAAATTGATGTAATTTTCTTTGCTCTGCCGCCTGTTCCCAAACTTCTTTAGTAATAATTGATTCTAAGGCATTTGGAACAATCACCATATTACCTTCCTTATCTGGTTCTTTATAATGATAATCTCCAGTATAATTGGGATTTTTCACAATACTTTCAATACTTCTTTCTTTAAGTCCATGTAAAGTATCATATTTTTTATTAATTTCATTATATATAAAACTTATACTGCGACCTTTTATATATAAATCAAAAATATCTTTAACAATTGGTGCGGTATCATAATTAAGAACACATTTCTTTTCTACTTTCATGTATCCATATGGCACATAATTTAGATGTCCTTTTTTATACGCCCCGCATAATCCAAATTTAGTACGCTCACTAGTTCTTTCAATTTCAAGTTGAGCCAGTATAGTTAACATTCTTATGAAAAATTTACCATTGGCAGTATCGGTGTTTATTTCCTCACACGCCGATTCTAGAGCACAATTACATTCTTCAAACAACGAAACTATCTGTTCTAAATCTTGAATACTTCTTGTTAGTCTATCTAATTTATAAACTAATATCTTACTGATTCTTCCAGCTTTAATATCATCCATCATTTCTTGAAATTTTGGACGATTCGTATTTTTAGCACTGATGCCGGCATCTTCATAAATATTATAGATTTCATAACCTTTATAATTACTTAAGGCAACTAATTTATCTTTTTGCTCATCAAGAAAGTGTCCTTCTCTTGCCTGATCCTCAGTTGAAACCCTTATATAAATACCAGCATATATTTTAACTTTCATTATTTTCACTTTTCCTTTCTTTGAATAGATAAATTTTTGCTACTACTTACCTACATTTACTGCAAGTTTCTTTGTTATCACCAATCCTCTCGCGGGACTTTTTTACATATCAAAAAACCACAGTGTTAGCTGTAGTTAATAAATCATCAATATATAAGATTAGTCCTTGCTGGCATCTTTCGTTTCTTATTGCCCAGCATAGCATAATCATATCATACCACTAGCACGTTTACTAGCACATTTTTTTTACATATTTTTTGCGCTTTTTTTGCGATTTTTTTACACCAAACTCTTTTATGCCTTATGAATAAAGGGATTAGTATTTTATAAGTAAGTTCGTATGTCCTATGTCAATACATAATCGTTCGACAAAACTAGTTAAAAGTTTTAAGTGCTTTTTAATGATTTTAGCTATTTTTGTGTAAAATATCGTAAAATTTTATAACTACAACTTTAGTAAATAATAATATTTATGTATGAGGTTTTGCTAATCTTATTATGCTAATAATTCCTTTAGTTTTTTCCAAGAACATTTATTACTTGGATCATATAAGAATAATTCTTCTTTGATATGATATTCTCCATAATAAAGTAATACTAACTCTTTTCCGCGTGTTTCTATAATGATTTTAAACGGATCTATGCATGTCATATTTGTTCCAACAAACTCAATATAACTGCCTTCAATATATCTAACCATCTTATTATTTGTTATATTATCGATTCTCTTCCTCATGTTATCTGGTAATTCTATTTTTTTACTATTTATATCCAATTTCTACTCCTTCCTTCATAAATAGCAAAACCTCGTACCGAAGTACGAGGCTATAAACCTTAATAACCTATAAAGGTGTTCGGGTAAAATTCATAATGGGGCGATATATGAGAATCGAACTCATGCATACCAGAGCCACAATCTGGCGTGTTAACCACTTCACCAATACCGCCATATAAAGTAATATAATATTAACAAATATTTAGAGGATTTGCAAT